>NZ_AUCT01000036.1 GCF_000429905.1 Desulfatibacillum aliphaticivorans DSM 15576
ACATCAACCGTTGACACAAAGCGCGGAGACCGCGCAACTACATAGCGAGGGGACCGCGCAACTACACTGCGAGGAAACCTCGCGACTACAGGGCGAGGAAACCTCGCGGCTACAGGGCAGGGAAACCGCGCAACTACATAGCGAGGAAACCTCACGACTACAGGGCGAGGAAACCGCGCAACTACACTGCGAGGAAACCTCGCGGCTACAGGGCGGGGAAACCCCGCGGCTACATGGGCGGGGAAACCCCGCAACTACCGGGGTGCGTTTAACGGCGTATGACGGGGTGCGGCAAGCCCCCTCGGCCGTCATTCCCGTGCAGGGATTTTGGCGTGATGATTGCGGGCGGTTAAGCAATCATCATGATTCAACGGCGGAAACGGGGTCCAGTTTTTTTAGTAAATGACGACTCCTCGTCAATACACATTATTTTTTAGGAACGTGACCTGATCCTGGATAACCTGCTCGAACAGGGGGGCAAGATACACGTCAAAATGCCCGCACTTGTAGGTAAGCAACTTGCTTTTGGGCGCCTTGGCCGCCGCTTTGAATGCGGGCTTGACGGGCGTGACGGCATCATGCTCCGCCGCCTGAATCAGCCAGGGCATTGCCATTTTGTGCGCCAGCTTGCCCGGAGAGTAAAGCGGCGCATGTAGAATAATGCGCGCAGCCACGTCTTCGTTGGGCTCGAAATCGTCGGGAAAGAGCTTTTCAACGGCGTCCCTGGCGCCTGGGGCGGTCATGGCGGCCAAGTCCCCCGGCTCCCCTGTAATGGGAATGTAGTAGGGATTCTTCCCGCGGACCGCCCTCAGCATATCCCGGCCTGCGGCCAAGGAAAGTTTCAGGGCTTGAACGACTCCGTTGGTGCGGGCCGTAGCCAACCCATCCAGGTTGGGAACCTGGGAGATGACCGCCGCAATTTTACCGTCCTTGATAGCAACGGGAATCACATGGCCTCCGGCGAAGGACGATCCCCAAAGGATGATTTTGCCGGGCTCCACCCCTTCCTGGTTTCTGGCGAAGGCAATGGCGGCATGCCAGTCCTGATGCTGTTTTTTGATGTCCAGGATTTGCCGGGGCTCTCCCTCGCTTTCGCCGAAATGGCGGTAGTCGAAAGCCAGGGCGTTATACCCGGCTTTGGCAAAGGCTTCGGCATAAACGTCAAGCCGCGCTTCCTTTACCCCGCCAAAGCCGTGGCCGAGAACCACGCAGGAGAATTTCCCTTTCGTCCCGGCTTTATAATACCATCCCGCGCATTCCAGCCCCTGAGACTTGAATCGAATATTTTCCCTCTTCATAGGCCTCTCCCCGTTCTCCTTTTTTCGTTGCACATGCTCCCCTTTAGAAAACATGATAAATGTATCATGTTTTTTATGGAGCAAATCAGATGGCGCGTCAACCAAAACATGATATATTTATCATATTTTTAATATTTCAATACCCTTTTATTAAAAGATTGAAATCGTGATATATATAAGGTCAAACGTCTGAAAGGATAACGGATCATGGATAAGCCAGGAAAGGCGCGTAAGCCTGTACAAAAGCGGGGCATGGAAACCCGGGCCAAGCTGATGGAAGCGGCCAAGGCGCTGTTTGTGGAAAAAGGCTATTATAAAACCAACGGCAATGAAATCGCCGCGCAGGCCGGGCTTGCTACAGGAACTTTTTATCGTTATTTTAATAACAAAAAGGATATTTTGGTCCAGTTGGTGCATCAATTTTATCAGCAGGGGCTTGAGCACGCTTTGCCCATAATGGGTAGTGTTTTTTCCGGGTCGGACGACGGGCGAAAAATTATTCACGACCTGCTTCAGGCCCACTACGTTTTCCACATTGAGCAAAAGGAGATGCATAAGGCGGCCTTTCCTTTGATGTTTCTGGAAGAAGACATCATGGAGCTAAGCCGTCAGGAAGATCAAAAAGTCATCGATGTCATCGCCGCTATTTTCACTGCGAACAAGCATCTTTTATGCGTGGAGGACGTACAGGCGGCGGCGGAGCTCACATACCGGACATGCGAGGCGATCACCCATTGCCTGTTGCTTCAGAGCGAGCATTCCGGCAAGGAATCGCTTATGGGGGAGTTGGAGGAAATGCTTTTCAAGTATTTGTTTACGGAATCATCCACTCCGCCCTCCTAATTATTTGCTTTTATGGGGCTTGGAAAAGCTGTTCAATGGCATCTTAAAAAACGCTTAACACAGGGGAAGGGCATGGGCGTAAAGCAAATTCATTATAGTTGGGTCATTTGCCTTACGGGGATTGTCGTCCTCTTTTCCTGTCTGGGATTGGGAAGGTTTTCCCTGGGCGTGCTGCTGCCGTCCATGAGCTCCTCGCTGCAATTGAATTATTCCCAGATGGGGCTCATCGGCACAGGAAATTTCATCGGATACATTCTATCGGTCCTGGCGGCCGGGCGCACGGTTGACTTGCTGGGCGCACGCAAGACCATCACCATGGGCCTGGTCCTTGTGGGCTCGTCCATGATGGCGATCAGCTGGGCTTCCACCTTTATAGCCGCCTTCGCCCTTTATTTCGTCACCGGGATCGGCTCGGGCCTGGCCAATGTGCCGCTCATGGGGCTGGTATCCCACTGGTTCACCTCGGAGACCAGAGGGCGGGCCGCCGGCATAATGATTTCAGGCAACGGCATGGCCATTATTTTTTCCGGGCTTTTCATCCCCTGGATAGTCATGACCTGCGGAAGCGAAGGCTGGAGGACAGGCTGGCTGACAATCGGCGCCATTTCGCTGGTTGTCTCCCTGATAGCCGGGTTGCTGTTGCGAAACCGTCCCAGCGAGGTGGGGCTCGCCCCCCTGGGAAAGCCGCCGCCCGAACAATCCTGCCAGGCTGAAGTGAACGATTGCAATCCGTCGGACGCCCGGCGCACCATGATTCATCTTGGCGTGATTTACCTGCTTTTCGGCGTCACCTACGTGGTCTACGTAACCTTTATCGTCACAGCCATGGTGAATGAGCGGAACTTTGGGGAGGGCGCGGCAGGCAGGTTTTGGGCGATTGTGGGCGCCTTGTCCCTATTCTCGGGCCCTTTGTTCGGTTGGCTGTCCGACAAATTCAGCCGAAAAACCGCAATCATCGGGGCTTTTGCCTCTTATACGGTCGCCTATGCATTCGCCGCAATATACCTTTCGGATTACTTTCTGTATGCGTCCATCGTGATTTTCGGCTTGGTTGTCTGGAGCATCCCCACCATCATGTCGGCTGCCGTGGGAGACTACATGGGGCCGGAACAGGCGGTGAAAGCCTTTGGTTTCATCACCCTGTTTTTCGGAGCAGGACAGATTGCCGGCCCTGCCCTGGCGGGTTGGCTGGCGGACGTCTCGGGCAATTTCAACATGGGCTTTTGGCTGTGCTCCCTGCTGACGGCCTGCGCCGGGGCGATAGCATATTTCCTAAAAAAACCGGAATAGAAGGCCAAAATCCTCCCTTTTATTCCGGAGGAGCTCCCCCTTTGAATTCGTCTAAAACCCTTCGGACGGTCTTCGCCAGATCAGCCCGGTCAATGGGCTTCATCAAAAGCCCCGCAACTCCCAGATCCTTTGCTTTGGCCTCGTCCATTTTTTCGCTGAACCCGGTGCAGATAATGATGGGCATGCTTTTTCGCAGGGACCGGACTTTCCCGGCCAACTGGGCGCCGGTCAGGGACGGCATGGTCATGTCAGTTACGACCAAGTCATAGGCATGTGGGTCCGCCTCAAACGCCTCCAAGGCTTTTACACTGGAAGTATAGGAGGCCACTGTGTAGCCAAGCCGTGTCAGCATCATTTTTTCCAGGTTGGCGATAGCCTCCTCGTCATCCACCAGAAAAATGCGTTCATGCCCTGTGGGCAGGTCCGCCATGGTTTTTACAGGCTCGGCCAAGCCGGCTTTTTCCATCAAAGGCAGATACACATCAAAGGTCGAACCTTTACCTACTGCGCTGTGCACTTTTACGGTTCCGGAATGTTCTTTGACGATGCCGTATACAACCGCAAGGCCTAGCCCGGTGCCTTTCCCCTGCTCCTTTGTGGTGAAATACGGGTCGAAAATCTTGTCCACCAGTTTTTCCGGCATGCCGCATCCGGTGTCATTTACGGATAGAACCAGGTATCTTCCAGGGCGAAGATCATATTTCCCGGCTTCTGCCTCTTCCAGATTGCGCTCTTCCAGGCGCACGGTAATCGTCCCGCCCTTGTCTTCCACGGCATGGTATGCGTTCGTGATAATATTCATGCCGACCTGGTGCATCTGGCTTGGGTCCGCCAACACCATTCCGCAGTCCGATTGAATGGCCTGATTGATTTCTATATAGGCGGGAATGGTAGAGCGGGAGAGTTTCAACACCTCCTTGAGGATGCTTTGAATGCGAGTGGGCACTTTCTTTTGTTCGGATTGCCTGCTGAACGCCAGGATTTGCTTGACCAGGTCGCTGCCCCGCTTTCCCGCTTTGAAAATCTCTTCGGCGCTTTCCCTTTCCTGGCTGTTTTTGGGAAGGTCATCCATAAGCATTTCAGAAAGCCCCATGATAGGAAACAGAATATTATTAAAGTCGTGGGCAATGCCGCCGGCCAGATTTCCGATGGACTCCATTTTTTGGGATTGCCGCAGCTTTTCCTCCAGATCTTTTATTTGCGTGATGTCGGTTGCAATCTGCAAGCGAACCATTCGTCCGTCCGTCCACTGGATAGCGCGATCATGATTGATGTACCATTTTTCCGTAATAGGATTTTTACCCTGCCAGGAGTACAATCCGGTTGGCTGACCGTGATCGTCAAGCAATCGGCTGTTGCTGCAGAACGAACAAGGCCCGGAGCCCCCCCGGAATGCTTGCCAACAAAGTTCGCCGGTAAGGTCCCGGCCGAAACTTTCCACCATGTATTTGTTCATAAAGAGTATTTCATAGGTCTTCATGTCCGCAACGGATATAGTGGCGTCTATGCTGTCCAGGATGGTTAAAAGAAGCTCGTGGGCGACCTGCACCGACCTTTCAATTTTTTTTCGCTCTGATATGTCCAGGGCCGTGAAGGTAAGGCCTACGCCATGATCGGATGGATCAATGGGGGTTGCACTTAGCAACACATCCACTATTCCGCCGTCTTTCCGCCTGAAACGGGTTTCGACGCTTCCTGTCCCTCGTTTCTGTATCTGCTCGAACTTGACCCGCCCTACCCGATCACATTCCTCCTGGGAGGGATAGATCAAGGCGGGGCCTTGACCGATCAACTCCTCCCTGGAATACCCCACCATCCTGCAAA
Organism: Desulfatibacillum aliphaticivorans DSM 15576; assembly: GCF_000429905.1. NCBI lineage: Bacteria > Pseudomonadati > Thermodesulfobacteriota > Desulfobacteria > Desulfobacterales > Desulfatibacillaceae > Desulfatibacillum > Desulfatibacillum aliphaticivorans. The sequence goes on from NZ_AUCT01000036.1 coordinate 5,256, forward strand.
GCGTGTCGTTTACTTTGGAAAACACTCTATTGGTCACAACCCCGATTCCCGAAGGGGCTGCCCTGAATATGCTTTGCATGTAGGCGGCGCTGTCGGAAAGCGCTTTTTCAGCGCGTATCCGCTCCGTCAAATCCACGCCCAGACAAGTTATATCAATGCTTTTGCCGTCTGCATCCTTTGTTAAAACATTGGACCATGCCACATTCAGGGTGTTTCCCCGCCTGTCGAGGATTTCGTTTTCGTAGGTGGAATAGCCGAATGCATCTTTTTGGTTCATGGCGGAGAAAAAAACCTTTCTTATCACTTCTCTCACATTTTCCGGGATGAACAAGTCAAACCAATCTTTGCCAATGACCTCATGTTCATTCCAGCCCGTCAGCTTTAGAAGATGATCATTGACAAAAACTATTTTCGCCTCGGGATTAAGGGTGACGCCAATCTGCGGGGTGTTGGTCAGAATATTTCTCCACTTTTGCTCTGACTCGACGAGGGCGGCCTCTGTCTTTTTGCGTTCGGAAATGTCCCGCAGAAAGCAGACAACCCGCCCCCCTTGTTCCGGACGAAACTGGACGCTGACCTCGATGTCCATAATTCCGCCGTCCTTTTTTCGATGCCTGGACTCAAAGCGGTCCGACCCCATAGAGGCCAGCTTTTCAATGTGCCGGATCACCGTGGAGGAGTCTTCCTCGGCCTCCAGGTCGCTTATCTTCATGGCGGTCAACTCGTTTTTTGTGTAGCCGCTCATTTGGCAATAGGCGTCGTTGACTTCCAGCAAACGTCCTTTAATATCCGTCACCCAAAAGCCGTCCATGGTTGTTTCAAGTATGGATCGATACAGTTCTCCGGACTCCTTCAAAGAATCCTGAGACCTGGCGAAGGTAAGAGCCACGGCGGCCAGATCCCCCAGCATTTCAGCAATGCCGATATCTTGACTGGTAAAACCTCCGGGTTTGTTGGCCAGGCCTATGATGCCAACTGTAACGCCCTCAATATTGAGCGGAACGAACATTACGTTTTCCAGCCGCAAATGCCCTTCCGGCATAAAATCCATCCAGGAGCTTTCGGGAAAAGCATTTTCACAGGCGGCTTTGTTCGTCCTGTACGCCGTCTCCCTCAACCCCCTGATTGGCATGGGAAGAGTTGGGTCAACAGTGCATGGAGCGCCTCCGTCATCCAAAAACAAAACTTCGTTTTCTTTTCCGTTTGCTGATAGCAGCGCCACATAACCTGATTGGGCTCCGGTCAGCTGTTTGCATTGATCAAATATCTTTCTGGCGGCTTCTTCAAAGGTTTTGCAACTGGGAATGCAGCGGAAAATATCCAAAAGGGTTGTGTTGATATCCGGCGCGCCGGCCGACTTTTTCAGTTCGGCAAACCTTTTTTCCAATTCCTCGTAGGTGGGCTTGGGCATGATAAATTTCATCCGGAAAAAATGGGAAAAAACATTATATTCAAAGCAGGCTTTTCATCTTCAAATGAATGGTTTTCGCTTTTATAGCTATAAATAAGGATACATGAAAGCCGATGGGAGGGCAAAGTTTTACGTTGTTGAGGGGTTAAAGAAAAACATCTTTTAGAGTAAGGGCTACTTCTTTATCGGTTCGTTGACGCCGGGCATCCGGTTTTGAAAGCGGCTCAGCCAGATTTGATCAATCCGGTGGGGGACCTGCCGGGGTTGAATCCTCAGCGTGTGCACGCCGTCTGACCTCAAAATGATGAGTTTGGGATCGTCCCCGTTGCTGGCCCAGCCCCAGGCGCCCGCCGAATGAATATCCAGCCAGTTGCCGAGCATTGAGCCCCAGCCAGTCCCAATCCATTTGTCCGACTGCAGCCAGATGGAATCGCTGGAGATGTCGTCCTCGTTGCATTTGCCGCGCAGCCAAATGTAATACCTTCCGGCCGGGGCTTCAAACTGCATTTCCACGTAAACCTCCGGGGCGGGCAGAGGCTTGCCGCTGGCGCCGGAGGTCAATTCAACGGCCCATCCAGTGGAGGCGGAGGGGTCCGCTACCAATCGCACCCCGGTTGGCGATTTTTCCGTAATGTTACGGGCGTCCAGGATAACGTCCCGATCCGCGTCGTAGGCAAAGGGCATGGGCGCCCGGTTGATTGCGGCCGACGCCGGCCAGTTGACGACGGAGAAGGCTATCATGCCTGCGTAAACTATATGTAAGGCTGCCAGGACGATTGTTTTTCCTGCCTTGGAGAAGAGCGGCTTGGAGGTTTTCATGCCGAACAGGAAACGGAGCACGTCGAATTTTCTGATCAGATAAAAATAGAGTCCGGCGGTCAGGGCGAACGCGTCAATAAATACTATCAACCACTTGGCGTAATCTTCGATTTCCAGGGGCATGACAAAATACCCGAAGCCGAGGATGATCGTTTGATGGAGGATGTAAAAAGGCAGCACCCCTTCGTTTAAATGGCGGAGTATGGGGCGGTCAAAAGATAGATGCTGCAGGCCCAGCCCCAGAATGGCCAGGATCCAGAACCAAGCCCCCCAAAACCGCAGTAGCAGGGCGGCCCAAGGCCTGATTGCATAAGGAATCGCACCGCCCAAAGCCCCAAAAACCAAATACAGATACAAGGCGGTAAAGGCGCCGGCCAAAACCAGGGAGATATTCCGGTTTCGCTTGATGCACTCCATGAGATTTTCGCCGGAGGCAATAACGAACCCTCCGATTAAAAACCACAGATAATATAGGAATCCCCAGCCGCCGCTTCCCACGCTTAATATGGAGGCGGGGAAAATCAGTTTGATAAGCAGCAGAGGAAGGGGAAAGATGAGATACATGGCCTTGGGGGAGGACAGCAGGCTTGTGAGCCGATTCAGGCCGTTGCCCCAGCCTCCCTGCAAGCGGACGAACAAGCGGTAGCAAAGCAGGCTGTACAGGAACAAAAACAGCAGATACCAAAGATGCATGCCATGAAAGGCAAAGTTACCCGGGCAGTTCGGTTCAAAATACAAGCCCGAGAAATAGATTTTGTAAAATGAGAAAAAGGACCCGGAAAAAACATGCTTGGAAGTCCGTTCCAGGTAAATCTGCAGGGCGCTGTGGGTGCATGCCCCAACAATAACCGGGACCATGAGGCGGGAAAATTTGTCCAAATAGAACTTTTTGAATCCCCCGGAATTGTTCAGGGCGTAAAACAGGCTGGCGCCGGAAATGACGAAGAACAAGGGCATCAGCCAGGTTGTCATGAAGCCGTTCCAGATTTCCACCCATAGGTAATTGTTCACATTCTTGATATGCCAATCCCACAGGTCAAAAAACCGGGTGCTATGAAAAAAAAACACGGCCAGGATGGCCATGACACGGATCCAGTCCAACTCGTGACGTCTTGCGGGAGCGTTCATTTTTCAAGCCTTTTGTCAGTAAATTAATCCTGTGGAAACCGCTTTAGGACTTCATGATGGGTTTTTTCTCCAAAGAGTTCAAAACCTCAATCATGCGGGGCCTGCGGCGGTTGACGTCCCGCAGGGTTTTGGCGTAAGCCTTCCATTCTGCGGTTTCGCCTGCGGACTCATAAGCCTTTTTGACCTTGCGCAGATACTCGCCAGCCGATTTATAGGCGCTTACTTTTACCTGGCTGATTTGATGCTCCGCCGCTGCTTTCCATTGGTTTATGGAAAAATCCGGGTGGGTTTTCCAAACCGCATTGGCCAATTCCATACCCAACCCCCACGGCCGGGCCGAACCGGTCAATTTCAGGTACCTGGCGATGGCGTCGTCATGCCGTTTTTCATGCACGGCTATTTTTATAAGCACAGCATGAAGCGGGTAACTCTCCTTCCACCTTTTGGGGGAAAGGCGTGAAACCCAGGGCGCCGGAAGCGGCCAGGCAACCATGGCTTTCACTTTCGTATCAGGCAAGTCCGGCCTTCTTCCGGATTCCAGAAAAGACATAAGGCCCAGGCGGGTTTCCGGCCATTGTTCTTTTGCAACGGCCTTTTCTACGTTCAGGAAGTTTCCCAGGCGGGGGGAATCAAAAAAGGCCAGAGCCGCCAGGGCGGCGACCTGTTTCTTATCCCCCAGGCGGGCGGCGATGGTTTGCATCATTTCAACCATCGCCCAGGCCGTCCTGGGGGCGTCCTCAATGGAGCCCTCAAACCCCTTGATCGCCCACTGTTTAGCCTGCTCCAGGTCTCCGGCTTCCAACAAGGCCCGCACCAATCGTTCATAATCCCCGGTGCGCGGGGCTTCCGCCATCAGCAGTTCAATCACGCCTTCCCGGCCGCTTTCCTCCATGGCTCGGATCAACCAGGACAGAAGTTCGCTTCTTTCATGGTTTTGAAAGTAAGAACCGTTCTTGGCGGGGGCAGGCATGGACGACAGCCTGTCCCTTAACAAGTCCGCGGCGTGCGCCCAGTCCTGGGGTGAAAAGCCTCCCTTGCATAGGCTCTCCTCCTCGTCCGGAAGCACATCGTATTGGTCTTCCATAAAGCGTTCTATCAACCACAGGAGACGGTCTTGGGATTTCATGCTGGAGAGAAACAAGGCTTCGAAAACCAAATCCATGCACTCGCCGATTTCCATTCCGATTTCTCCGTCCTGGTCCAAGGACTCGATCAGGTTGTCACTGTTCTCCCACAACACTAAGCCGGGGGAAAGCACCTGGCCGGCCTGCCCGTTTTTGATCATGGCCTTCATACTTGCTTGAACCTCGGTAAAATCAGGTTCCGAGTAATTGCCGCTCCAGTAGGCATCGTAATCATCAAAGGCTATAATATCATCGATCTGCCTGCGCAACACGCTCGCGGCGGCTTTCGGCCCCCTGGTCTGCAAAAGAATCCGGTCAGAGATGGTTATATGAAAATCCTCGGAATTCGCAGCCATATCCAGCAACATATCCACAATTTCCTGCTTCTTCATCTTTTTCAGGGAGGCGCCAAGATCAGAGAGCGAAATCCAATCATCATCATCATCGTCATCATCCCAGTCACCACCTTCCGGGTCTTCACCATAGTACCGGTAATAAAGGCGCAGGCGTTCATCATCCTTGGCAGCTTTGGGGATTTTAGCTTTTTCCTCGATCAAATCCATGCAAACCAAAACCAGGGCCACGGCATGCTTGCACGGCCCCCGTTCGTAAGGACAGGTGCATCCGCAATCCAACCCGCCCTTGGAATCGAGTTCTATCCATGTTGCGTATTTGCGGGTCCCCTGAACCCAGGCGATGAATTCATCTTCCGGGGTTACGGCCACGTCGCTCACATGCTTCTTATACGACCGCCCCCGGGACACAATTTTCTCGCCAGCCCACTCTTCCAATTCGCCCCATGTGAGCGAACGCAGTACTTTTTCCCACTTGCCGATCTTCATGCTTGCCACCCCTTGCCGAAGTTACGACGGCATTCATTTTTTTGCCGAAAGCATAACTGTTTATCCAAGGCCTTTCAAGGCCTTCCGCTAAAGAAACATGGAGCGGCTGTATACAGGCCTTGACACGGTCAATACACATGTATTAATCGCTTATTTAATACAATTGCATTAAATGCGGAAGGAAATGGCAATGCCAAAACAACATGAGGGTTCCACAAAGGCCAGGCTGTTCAGGGCGGGAGTCAAAATTTTCGCCCAGAAAGGCTATGGGGACGCCACAGTTCGGGAAATCTGCAAAGAGGCTAAAACCGCCAATATCAACGGCGTCAACTACTATTTCGGGTCCAAGGAGTTATTGTATCGGGAAATATTGGAATTCATATTCTCTGAGTATGGCAAGCATAGTTTGGAGGAAAGGAAGCAGAAAACGCCGGAAAAGCAGCTTAGGGCGATGATCGGCGTCTATTGCAGGATGCTATACGAAGACAACGCATTCACTTCAGACGCAACCGCGATATTCGTCCATGAAATGGCCAGGCCCTCATCCTTTGTGGAGGATATGGTGGATCAATACAACCGGCCCGAGGTGGAGCGCCACATGCAGATGTTTCGCCGGTTGTTGGGAGACGGAGCCGACGACGATGCGGTCCGGGACTGCCTGGTTTCGGTCTCGGGCCAGTTGCTTTATTACAGTTTTGCCTGGCCGTTATTCTCCAGGCTTTTCCCGGACTACGATGCCGACCAGCGCCATGAGGCGTGGGCGGAGCATGTGTTTGCCTTTTCCATGGGCGGAATTGCCGCAATAAGGAAAAGATTGAAAGCAAAAAAGGAGGTCTGAAAATGGAGATCAAATCAGTATCTTGCGTATTCTTTTCACCGACGGGATCGACCCAAAAAGTCGTCCACAATATAGCGCAAGGGATGCAGGCGGAAGTATTGGACGTGATGGACTGCACCAACCGGTCGAAACGGCGCGAAGGGATGGGAACTATCCAAAGCGACCTGCTTATAATAGGCGTCCCCGTCTATTACGGCCGGGTTCCCGAAGAGGCGGCGCCTTTTCTGAAATCATTGTCCGGCCGGGGCGTTCCGGTGGTTCTTGTGGTGACTTACGGAAACCGGGAATACGAAGACTCCCTTCTGGAGCTCCATGATATAGCGGCGGAGCAGGGATTTATTCCTGTTGCAGGCGGGGCTTTTGTCGCCGAACATTCCTACTCCCTGCCCTCCCGGCCCATCGCCCACGGCAGGCCGGATGTTAGCGATATAGCGACGGCCCAGGATTTCGGCATGCAAATCAGGAAAGAGCCGGAATTGTTTCTTTGATCAAGCCAAAACCTCCAGGGCCGTAAAACGCTTACGGCCCCGGAACGCAGTCCTTAGTTGACCGTCTCGTACGCCACGGCCTGGCCGGCCATGGGGTCCTCGCGCAGTTTCTTGATATCGCGAAGCGGCGGAGCGCCGAACATGCGGCTGTATTCCCGGCTGAACTGGGAGGGGCTTTCGTACCCGACCCGAAAGAAGGCGGTTGCCGCGTCCATGCGATCGCTCAGCATCAGGATCCGGGCCTCGTGAAGCCGCAGCCATTTCTGGAATTGCAGGGGGCTCATGGCGGTTAAAGCGCGAAAATGATGGTGAAAGGTGGACGGGCTCATGCCCGTCTGGGCAGCCAAGGATAGTTGGTTTGTGCATCTGGCCATAGAGCTTTTTCCGGAAAAAGGCCCGGCGACCCGGCTAAAGCATGTTTTTAGCAATGATTACAAATTTTTAATACAAGGAGAGATTTCCATGGGTATTTCAGAAAAGGCGAAACAAAACTACGAAGAGCTGTTCCCGGGCCGAAAATCCGCGCTTCATGACACGGATCCTGAGTTGATGGAGATTTTCGATAATTTCGCCTTTGATGAAGTGCTTGAGTACGGAAACCTGGATACGCGCACCCGGATGATCGCGATTCTGGCGTCCCTCATCGCCCAACCGGCTTTGTCCCAATATAAAATCATGCTGGACGCCGCCCTGAACGCGGGCGTCACGCCCGTGGAGATCAAGGAGATCGTATACCAGTCCACCCAATACGTGGGCATGGCCAGAACCCTGGATTTTTTGAACGCGACAAACGACCTTTTTAAGAGCCGGGGCGTTAAACTGCCTTTGGAAGGACAGACCGCGGTCACGCCTGAAACCGCCTTTGACAAAGGCCGGGCGCTCTTGAATTCGGTTTTTGGGGAAATGATAGAAGAGAATTACCAAAAGGCCCCGGGAAGCCAAAAGCACATCCAGCATTATTTGTTCGGGAACTGCTTTGGCAAGTATTACACCCGAAGCGGCCTGGACATAAAAATGCGGGAGTTGGTCACCTTCGCCTTTCTCTCGTCCATGGGCGGCTGCGAGCCCCAGTTGAAAAGCCACATCAAGGGCAACCTCCGCGTGGGCAACGACAAGGAGACCCTGCTGAGCGTGCTCACCCAATTGCTGCCTTACCTCGGCTATCCCAGGATGTTCAACGCCCTGGCCTGCGTGAACGAGGTCATTCCCGAAAATACGTAAACATCCCGCCTCCCCTCCGGCTGCTCGCATAAAACCCGGCGCTGGTTCTTATCCCTGGACGGGTAAGGATCAGGCAAGGGTTCTTGCCATTTAAAGCAAGCGCGAGTATAAGAAACGCATCTGAGTTTTTTAGAAGTCTTTGTGAGGATATTCATATATCCCTATCTGTTTCGCCGGAGGACGCATGTCGGAAAGAGCCCAAATGACCAAAGCCGCCGGGGTAGTGGGCGGCGCTACAGCTATTTCCCGGGTGTTGGGCTACGTCCGGGACGCGGTCATGGCCTACTTTTTCGGGACGTCCGTTGCTTTGGACGCTTTCCTGGTGGCCTTTCGCATTCCCAATCTGCTTCGGAGGCTTTTCGCCGAGGGCTCCCTGACCATTGCGTTTGTACCGGTTTTTTCCGAATACCTGGAAAAAAAGGGCCATGAGGAAGCCATGCGCATGGCTGGCGCGGCCTTTCGTCTTCTGGCCCTGATCCTGGCCGGCCTGACCGTGCTTGGGGTGATATTCGCGCCCCAGGTGGTAATGGTTCTGGCGCCCGGATTCGCCAAGAACCCGGATCAATTCGCCCTGACGGTCCTTTTGACGCGCATTACCTTTCCGTACATATTCTTCATAGGGCTGGTGGCTTTGTGCATGGGCATATTGAACAGCCTGCGGCACTTCGCGGCCCCCGCCCTGGCGCCTGTGTTTTTAAACGTAGCCATGATCGCCTGCGTGTATCTGTTTTTTTCCACGTTTGAGCCGCCTGTAATCTCCCTGGCTTTAGGCGTTATTATCGGTGGGGCGCTGCAACTGGCCCTGCAATTTCCGTTTATGCATAAGAAGGGCTTTCGAGGCTGGATCAAAGGGCCCTTGAACCACCCGGGCATTAAAAGGGTGGCGGTGCTCATGGGACCTGCGGTGCTTGGCGCCGGGGTGTATCAGGTGTACATCATTGTGGGGACTATCCTTGCTTCCATGCTGCCCGAGGGGAGCGTGTCTTATCTGTATTACGCCGACAGGCTGACCCAGTTGCCCCTGGGGATTTTCGGCATTTCCCTGGCCACGGCTGCTCTGCCCAGTTTTTCGCGCCAGGCGGCCAACAAGGATATGGAAGGCCTGAAAGACAGCTTTGGCTACGCCATCCGCATCATCATGTTCGTGAACCTGCCTGCCACGGTGGGGCTGATCGTTCTGGCGCAGCCCATTGTGGGGCTGTTGTTCGAAAGGGGCGCTTTTGGCGCGGAGGCCACTATTCATACAGCCCATGCGCTTATTTACTTTGTTTTGGGGCTATGCGCCATTTCAGGCGCCCGGATCGTGGTGTCCATGCTGTACGCGCTCCAGGACACGGTCACGCCGGTGCGGGTGGCGATTTTGTCTTTGGTCGCCTACCTGGCCTTTTCCATGGCTTTGATGAAGCCCCTGCTCCATGGCGGCCTTGCTTTAGCGGCCACGCTATCTTCCGCTTTAAGCCTTGCGTTGCTCACCTACCACCTTAGACGGAAAATCGGGCCGTTGGGCGGCCGAAAAATCTTGAAATCCGTCATGGGTTCACTGGTTGCATCGTTAGGAATGGGTGCGGCCGTGTATGTTTTTGCACATTTCGCCGGAATTCTGGCGCCCGGGCAAGTAGGGTCCGCCCAACTGACTTTGTGGACCATGCTGTGCATTGGGGCGGGAATTGTGGTATACATAGGTTTGGCCAGTGTTTTTTGTAAAAAGGAATTCCAGGCAATGTGGCGCCTGGTTGGCAAGAGGGTAAAACGCCGTGGATAAATTCCATAATCTTGCAATTACAGGCCTTTTGATCTTGGTTTCCGTGCTGTTCTTTTTCCTTGCCTTTGGAAATCGCGGATTGGTGGACATGTATAACCTGAAAAGGGAGGCCGCCAGGCTGCATGAAGCCAATCAGGACCTGGAAAAGGAAAACGACCGGCTTCGCAGGACCATGTATCGCCTTTTGGAAGATCGCGATTACTTGGAAAGCGTAGCCAGAAAAGAACTCGGCATGGTTGGAAAAGACGAACTCGTATATGATTTTAAAGACGATAATCTTAGCAGCAGCAAAAAAGGAGACAAGAATCCAGTTCAATGACCGTTACCATAGACCACAAAAATGGGAAGGTCCGACTCATTCAACAGCCCGACGGTGCGAAAACAATCGAAGTTTATACCAGCGGGGCTTCCAAACCTGATAAAAAATGGACGACTTCCTACCATCCCGATCTAATCCGGGCCGTCTTGGACGCAAAAGGACCGGCTTTTCTCTGCGATGAAATCCGCCGCGACGAGGACCCGCGATACACGCCAGGTTTGCTAAATAAGAGCATTCTGGCATATTTTAATAAACAGTATTTGAACGGCAAACGCATTTTGGATTTCGGCTGCGGCAGCGGCGCTTCCGCCATGGTGCTTAAGCGCATGTTTCCCCAGGCGCACATAGTAGGGGTGGAGCGTTCAGCCAAACTGCTGAAAATCGCCGAACTGCGCACAAAGCATTATGGGTTTAAGAATATTGAATTTCTAATGTCTCCTAATGACGACCAATTGCCGCCTGATTTGAGTGAATTCCACCTGGTGCTGTTAAACGCGGTTTATGAGCACCTTTTGCCCAGGGAACGTCGGATTCTTACGACCAAACTGTGGGACGCCGTGAAACCCGGGGGATGCATGCTGGTGACGGAAACCCCTTATAGATGGTTTCCCATCGAAACCCACACGACAGGGCTGCCTTTAATCAACTATCTTCCAAAGGCAGCGGCCGCGCCAATGGCCAGACGGTTTTCATTCCGTGTGAAAAATGAGGAGCCGTGGCACGCTCTTTTGCGCCGGGGAATACGAGGCGCCACGGTCAAAGAAGTTTACAAAATTTTGAAAAGTCACGACCCCCACGCCCAGATTATGCAACCCCGGCCGGGGATCAAGTCACCCCATCAGATCTGGCTGGAGGCGGCCTCGGAGCGCAACATGAAGACGCCCATGAAGCTCGCCGTGAAGTCTTGCAGATTTCTTACTGCCAAGACCGGCCTGGGGGTTTCCCCTTACATCTGCTTTGCCGTGCAAAAAGGAAACGCCGCATCTAATGCCTGAACCAATTCGCATTTTACATATTATCACTACCACAGACACCGGCGGCGCCGAGGCTATGCTCGCCAAACTGTGCAAAAGCCTGGACAAAGACAAATTTGTCTGCCGGGTGGTCAGCATGGTTCATGCCGGCCCCATCGCCCAGGACATAGCGGAAAGCGGCGTTCAAGTGGACAGCCTGGAATTAGACCTTGGCAAGCCCAGGCCCGGGGCGTTTTTCCGTTTGCTGAAAATCATCCGGGAGTTTAAGCCACACGTGGTCCAGTCGTGGCTTTATCATGCCGACTTTTTAAATCTTTTCGCTTCCCGCATAAGCTCCAGAGCCCGGATTGCATGGAATATCCGCAATTCCAATATAGATTTTTCTCAATACAACCGGCTGACGGAATGGGTGGTGAAGGCCTGCGCCCTGCTGTCCCGGTTTCCCGACGCTGTAATAGCCAATTCGTACTGCGGCCGGGACTTGCACCTGAAAATGGGATACAAGTCCAAAAGGTTTGAAGTCATACCCAACGGGTTTGACCTGGAACGGTTTTCCCGGAATGAATCGGCAGGCGAAAAAATCCGTAAAGAGCTTGGCATAGAAGAATCCGCGCCGGTTCTCGTTATGTTCGCCAGGCAGGATCCCATGAAGGATCACGCCACTCTGCTGAGGGCCGCGGACCTTCTCAGACGTGACTTTCCTGCAATAAGGCTTATTCTTTGCGGGGACAGGGTTGACCCTGGCAACGCGACATTGTACGGCATAGTGCGCGAACTTGGCCTGGAGAAAAATGCGCTCCTGTTGGGAAGAAGGCGGGACGTGCCGGAGATCCTGTCGGCCGCCGACGTTTCGGTGCTTAGCTCTTTTGGAGAAGGCTTCCCCAACGTGGTGGGAGAGGCCATGGCCTGCCAGGTTCCGGTTGTGGCGAATGACGCAGGCGATACGGTCCAGGTAATCGGCCCCACGGGGCTTATCGTTCCTAATGAGGACGCCGCCGCCCTGGCCGGAGCGATTAAGGAAATCCTGACATTGCCAGCTCCGGAAAAGCAAGAGCTTGGATTGGCGGCTCGCCGCAGAATTGAAGAGCTGTATTCCCTGGACGCTATTGTTAAACAGTATGAAGACTTTTACACCAGTTTGGTTGTTTAGGAGCTTTTAGATGGCGAAAAAAATCGCCTTGGTCTCGCGGTGCGCGTGGACCTTATACAATTTCAGGGCCGGCCTGATGCGCGTACTAAAAAGTCAGGGGCATGAAGTCCTGGGCGGCGGCGCCAGAGGCGGAGGATTCGCCGCTAAAATCCGAGCGATCGGCGTGCCTTTTAAGAATCTTCCTTTGGACATGAAGGGCATCAACCCCGTGTCTGACATCGGCTTTTTTCTGGCCATGTTTTTTTGGTATCGGAAGGAAAAACCGGACATCGCCCATCATTTCACGATTAAGCCGGTGATCTACGGGAGCATAGCAGCCCGCCTGGCCGGCGCGCCCAAGGTAATCGCCGCTATTACAGGCTTGGGCTATGTGTTTACAGGGTCAGGAAACCCGCTGCTGCAAAGCCTGGTGGAGTTTATGTACCGGGCTGCCTTCATGTGCTGCGACCATGTATTCTTCCTTAATCCCAGCGACATGGATTTTTTCGTCTCCAAAGGAATTATTCAAGAAAATAAGGCCGAGCTGCTTCCCGGTGAAGGCGTGGACTGCGCCCATTTTGACGGAGGGCTTTTTCCCGCTCCCAACCCCGAAGAACCGCCCGTAATCCTGATGGTGGCGCGCCTGTTAAAGGATAAGGGCATCTACGAATATGTGGAGGCGGCACGCATTGCCGCAAAAAAGGGTTCGAACGCCCGGTTTTGCCTTTTGGGCGGAAGGGACGAACGCAATCCCACCGTGGTGGACGCCCGGGACCTGGAAGAATGGATTAAAACCGGCGTGGTAGAGTGGTTTGGCGAGACCGAGGACGTACGCCCGTTCATCGCATCGGCGAGCATCGTCGTGCTGCCCTCGTATAGGGAGGGAGCGCCCCGATCATTGATGGAAGCCTCGGCCATGTCACGCCCTGTGGTCGCCACCAATGTGGTCGGCTGCCGGGATGTGGTCATGGACGGAAAAACCGGTTTGCTGACGCCGTTGAAGGACTCCCAGGCCCTGGCGGAAGCGATTCTATACTTGCTGGACAACCCGGAGAAAGCGCAGGAAATGGGGCGGCAGGGCCGATCCTTTATCCTCAACAAGTATTCGGAACAGATCGTAATTGACAGTATCCTGAAAATATATGATGAATAGGCATGAAAACTGACATCTGCCAAGTTATGCATATTCTGTTTGTTTGATCAGGAAGTTCTCTTGGGAGCCTAAACCAGCTCCCTCAATTAAAAAAAGCGCGGAGGTTCTACCATGATACGGAAGCAAGGTTTTCAACACGGCATTCTTCTTCTGGCGCTCGTTCTGGCAATCCTTTTTTCTGCATCAGCATGTAAATCCATGAATTTTGAAAACGGAGGATCTTCGGGCTCCGTAGCTCCGGCTCGGCCTGAGCCGTCCCCTGTTTATTATGATTTTGACGACGTCCTGATTCCCCAGGAGCTTAAGCTGGACAAGGACAATTGCTTTGTGTACCGGGCTTCCGGGATTTCCGCCGGGGTGCTGGTTCTGAGTGGCCGGGTTGAGGTGAATTCCCTGGTGGCGTTTTTTGAGAATAACATGATCAAGGACAACTGGGCGCTGGTGAGCGTCGTGAGAACGCCCAGGACCCTCATGCTTTTCAGGAAGGAAAACCGCACCTGCGTAATCACGATTCGCGGCACGTCCATCACCACCAATCTGGAGGTGTGGGTTGCACCGGGCAGTGAAATGGCCCCTGGCGCCGGTCTGCTCAAGGAGTCCGGCCTGGCTGAATAGGAGGGTCACCGTGTACCATAGCCCCTTGGCTGGCAAAACCATAGTTCTTGGCGTATCCGGCGGCATTGCGGCTTACAAAAGCGTAGAACTGGTCCGTATTTTAACCACCGCTGGCGCTCTTGTGCGCGTAGTCATGACGCAAAGCGCCCAGCAATTCGTGGGTCCTGCCACCTTTCAGGCCCTGACTGAACAGCCTGTTTATACGGACATGTGGCAGCAAGACGAGGACAACTCCATCCGCCATGTGGCCTGGGCGCAGGAGGCGGACGCCTTGATCATCGCACCCGCCACGGCCAATATTATTGGAAAAATGGCCCACGGTATTGCGGACGATCCTTTGTCCACCCTGGTGTTGGCGGCTGTTTGCCCCAAGCTGGTTTGTCCGGCCATGAACACCAAAATGTTCGAGAACTCCCTTGTCCAGGAGAACCTGGCCAGGTTATCGTTGCACGGATTTTCCGTGATGGCGCCCGGCGCAGGCTTCCTTGCCTGCGGAGACACAGGGCCTGGCAGACTGCCCGATCCTGACAAAATTTCCGACAGGCTAATGAAGCTGTTGACCAAGCAGGACCTGGAAGGCAAATGCGTGCTGGTTTCCGCCGGGCCCACCAGGGAGCCGATCGACCCAGTCCGGTATATCAGCAACCCATCTACGGGTAAAATGGGCTATGCCATAGCCAGGGCGGCGGAGCATCGCGGCGCCAAGGTAATCCTTGTTACAGGCCCCGTAAGCATCAGTCCTCCCGAGAATGTGGAAACCCATAAAGTCATGACTGCGCTGGAAATGGCCGAGGTGGTCCTGGCCCAGGCGGAACGTGCGGACATCGTCATCAAGACCGCCGCGGTCGGGGATTATCGTTGCGAAAGGGAAGCCGAACAGAAAATTAAAAAGACCGGCGATTGCATGACCTTGGATCTTGTTCCCAACCCGGATATTTTAATGGAGTTGGGCAAGAGAAAAGGAAAAAAGGTTTTAATCGGCTTTGCTGCGGAGACCGAAAAACTGACCGACCATGCCCAGGAGAAGCTCCGAAAAAAGAATCTGGACATGATCGCTGCAAACCTGATCGGCCCCAGCGACTCCGGATTTGGCGCAGACACCAATAAAATTACGTGCTTTTCGTGCGGAGGCGCAACTGACGCCCTGGGGCTTATGAGCAAGGAGGCTGCGGCTCACGCAATCCTGGACAAGGCGGCGGGTTTTCTGCCTGAATGCGGGGTTTCCTGATGGCTGCACAGGTTTCCGTTGCTGAAATCGCCCAATCCATAGCCAAGCATTTGCGTTTATTATCCGGCCAGGGAATCGCCGGGTTTGATTGCAGCCAGGAAACCCGGACTCTTCTAAAGCAAGGATTTCACCAGAAAGGATCAGGCCCTAAGGCGATCGGCGTTGGTTTGGAGGCGGAAGCGCTTAGCTGTACGGATTGCCCTTTGCATAAGGAACGCATAAACGGCGTGTTTGCGCAAGGCGACCCGGGGGCTGCTCTCATGCTGGCTGGCATTGCGCCGGGAATGGAAGAGAGCAAGGCGGGCCTGCCGTTTCAGGGCGAAGTCGGGGGGTTGCTGGACAATATCCTCAAAGCCATGGGAATGACCCGGGACGATGTGTACCTATGTAATCTGGTGAAATGTCCCGTGCCAGACGGAGAATTGCCTGACCCCATGTGTTTGCGAGCGTGTTCCCGATTTTTCAGAAAACAGGTGGAGGCAGTCAGGCCCCAGGTTATTTGCGCTTTCGGCCAGATAACGGCGGAGGCGATTTTAAAGCAGGACCTGCCCTACTCCAGAGTCCGCGGGCAACTTCAACCGTACCTGGGGATGCGGGTTATGCCCACCTTTCATCCCCGGGAGTTATTGACAGCTCCGCAAAAAAAACGCGCAGTATGGCAGGATATGCAAGCCATAATGCGCGCTATAGGAAAGCCTTTGTCTTAGGCGCTGCTAATCGTCGATTTTTTTCTGAAGCATGCGGTTGTATACATCGACTTTTTTGATGTAATCCTGCCGTTGCTTTTCGTACTGTTGGATTTTCTTATTCAAGGCGGCCATTTTAAGATTAATGGCGTCCCGCTCCTCCTGAGTCTTTGCTTCCACTCTTAGACGCCCCAGCGCGTCCTGCTCGGCTTTCAGGTCTTTTCCCATTTCCGTCAAGGCGTCCTCTTCGGCTTTTAGATCCGCATACGCCCTATCCGTATCGGAGGAAACCCTGGAGGGAAAAGTATGGCGTTTTGCCCGGCGTTTTGCCGCTCTGGCGGCCTTTTCGGCCTTTAACTTCGCTTTTTCCGAGTCGGACAAATTATCCGTGACGCCTTCATAGGTCTTGGGCCTTTGGTCGGCGGGGACTTCCATTATGTTGTCCGTGTAGACCCAGGCGCCGCTTGCATCCTTGTACCGGTAGAACTCCGCCCAGCAGGCGCAAGGCGCCAGAGAAAAAATAACGCCTGCAATGATAAGAGCTTTTATCAGTTTCATTCAGGGCTCCTTTTGGAATTCAATATCAATGCGTATAAAATAATATGGCCCTAATAGTATAGGGCCATATACTTATAGGCAAGATTTTTTATGGTGGGTCTTATTGTTCTTTTAACAGCCACAAAGAAGTCAGGATATTTTTGGAGTTGAGAACGAACCCCACTTTGGCGCCGGGTTTGAAAAACGAGGAGGCGATGGGCTGGCCCGTGGCTTCGGACCTGAAATCCACGTTGGTTCCCACCAGGGTCATATCGTCCACCACAAAGCCGTTCTCCACAATTTTATCTATCACACCCGTTCCGTTGAACCAGGGGATGCCTCTGCTTTCTTTCAGGCCTTGCTCCACAGCGGTTTGACTGTACACCTTGGGTACGTCCAGAATGGCGTTGGCGCCTTCGCCGGTGGTTGCGTCGGCGAGAACGGGAGCAGGCAGGATTCCCACTGCCAAAAGTATAAGAGCGACGGCAGTAGTCATCCTCAACATGGTTTTCAGATTTGTTGCTTTCATAATGTTCTCCATGGGCCTTGCCCAAGGGGCGGGGCATGGCCCCGCCCTTTTTTTATAGACCAGATTTGACCTGTTATTCCACTTCCATCCAGAATAGTATGCCCGTATCCGAGCCAATGACCAAGCGCTGGTAGATATCCTTATCCTGGGAGTTGGCCATTTCGCTCCTCACGCTCTGATCTGAATCGCTAAATTCCGTGTCGCCGAAACCGTCGCCCACGTCATCGGCTTCATCATCCCCGGTTG
Organism: Desulfatibacillum aliphaticivorans DSM 15576; assembly: GCF_000429905.1. NCBI lineage: Bacteria > Pseudomonadati > Thermodesulfobacteriota > Desulfobacteria > Desulfobacterales > Desulfatibacillaceae > Desulfatibacillum > Desulfatibacillum aliphaticivorans. Next base: position 22,305 of record NZ_AUCT01000036.1, read on the forward strand.
AGCCGTCATCACCGGAAGTGTCGTCGCCGACATTGGCGCCGTCCTCATCGTAATCCGGTATGGAGACGTAAACCGGAGGATAGATGCGGCCGTTTACTTTAACCCCGGAAGGAGCCACTTTTTCGGTGCTTCCGTCATCATTGGTAATTTCAACCGTGTCATCCATGTTGATAAGGCCGTCCCCGTTGATATCCGCACGGGGCGAGTCAAAGCCAGTGCCCGTACACGGGTCAAGCTGCATCAGCATGGATTCGCCGCCCGCGGAGCATTGGGAGTCCTTGGGAATGGTGGTGATGGCGGTCAAGGTGCCGGAACTGAGGGTTAATTCGGTAATAATCCGCTCTTTGGAAATGGGCAGGTTAAAATACCACCCGCAATTGGTGACCTCATATTCGCCGTCCGCGTTTGCAGTAACCCAGTTAATATCATTTTCGGACATAACGCGAAACTCGTTGGCCCCGTCCGAGACCCATTCGTCCTCAGTTTGTTCCACCAGTACGGCCGTGCTGTTGGAAACCGCGCCGGTGGCGTTGTTAAGATCTCCGTAGTACAGCCCGGTATCGTCGGTGAAATCCCAGACGCAGTAAAGGGTCTGGGTGTCGGAGTTGGTAAAGTCCGTGTCGCCCAGGTACTTGCCCGTGCCGAATATAACCAGGTAGCCGGGAAGCGTGCTGTCGCAATGAGCCATGGCGACCGGCGCTGTGGTAATGGGCTGCTCGGTTCCACCCGGGCCTGAGACGGAAATCATCGGTTTGGACGCTGCGCCGCTGGAGAATGCAATGCTCCAGGCGTTGGGGTCGGCGCTGGAAAGGTCGAACTTCCAGAGGTTGCCCTTCAAGTCGCCGGCGTAGGCTGCGTCGACCACGCCATTAAAGTCCCTATCCACGGGCAAGGGGGTGGAAAGGCCGTTGCAGGTTCCAGCCGTACCGGTGTCGATCTTACGAATCAGTTCGCCTGTCATGGCATCCAGGATGAAAAGAACCGCGCTCTGGTTGCTGCTAGAGTAACCGTTGCCGAAAATCACGTTCCAGCCTTGCGTGGTCCTGATTATATAACCCAGGCTAAAGCTGTAGCCTACGTCCGCCACATCCCCGGCAGGAGTGTTGGTGCGAGGGTATTCCCACAACACGGAGTCTGCCAGTTCGGATTCCGTGGCAATGGAATCGGCATTGGTTATGTCAATGCAGAAGTAGCCTTTCCCGCCCTTGCCCAGGCCCCCAACCAGCAGGTCGGTGCTACCCGCAGCGCGAACGCTTGGGGTCAGGTCCACATAGAACTGGTGGGAGTAGTTGACGTCCGACAGTGCGTACAGGTTATGGAACACGTGAAGCGGCACATAAGCCCACACTTCCGCGCCCGTGTTGGAGTTCACGGCGTGAAGCATGCCGTCGTTTCCGCCTACGAACAAGGTGTCGTTAAAGAACCTGGGCGCCGAGTGCACAAGGTCTCCCATTTTATGATTCCTGTCCCTGAAAGAGCCTCCGTTATGCGCCTCGTAGGTATCGTCGCCCCTGACAAAATTCAATGTGTTCTCGTCTATAATGAGGGTTTGCATATAGGCGGAAATGTCGGTCCAGCGGAAAGGCACGCTTGAGGTTCCTGTATAGGTCGCGATTATCCTGTCCGTGTTCCAGTCTGCATCATCCAGCCAATCCTGGGTGGACCACACGGCGACGTCCATATTGATGGCGGCGGTATTCACATCCAGGGTGTAGGCCTGCAGGTCGCCGGTCCAACCGTCCACGGAGTAACTGGACTGGAAGGTCAGGGTGTCCGCACTCAGTTCCTCGCCGTTAACGGAGACAGATGCGCCCGACCCTATGCGGGAGACCACGTCCTGGAGGAGGGCCTGGAGGGAGTCCACCAGTTCCGTGGGGTTGGCCGCGGAAAGGAACTCGCCCCTGCCGTTGATCGCCGCATGCCACATATCGTCGATCTTTGCTTTGTCAGCCGAGGTCGGATCGGGCCACGTGGGGTAAACCCTGGCGCTTGGGTTGCTGTTATACAGGTCGAAGTCATCCGGGTTCAGAGTTCCGGTGACTCCAAAGGAAATGGAGTAGGTGACCATGTGCTGATAAGTCGCCTTATCGGTGAAGCTGGTGGGAACCTGGTCGCTTCTGTTGGATGACAGGTCATTCTTGTAATACTTCATGGCCACGTCCGCCAGAGTATCGCTGTAGGAGTCCGCGAAAGGCGATCCTTCGCCCCCGTCCTGGTTGCCGACGCTCGGGCTGCTCCCGTTCCAGTAGCCGTCAGTCATAACAATGGCAAAGGCCTGCTGGCAATCGCCTCCTTCCGCGGATTGGGCGTAGGGAGTACCCGATCCGAGAGTGCTGGCTGATTCGTCTTCATGATAATAGGCGCCGACGTTTTTCAACCCAAGGCGCAATGGGGTGCCGCCGCTGCTTTGGGAATCGTACAGCATAGTCAGGACTGTGCTGGAATTGTCCGTATAGGTGGTGACTCCGTCGGCGTCCGTGGTTGCGACATTAACCGACGTCACGCCCATGCGATGGGAGGAGGAGTTGATTGTATACAGGCCAATTTGCACGCCTTGCATACCGTCGATAACGTTGGACACGGCGGCTTTGGCGGCCAACTCGCGTCTGCGGTAATACGTGAACCAATTCGCAAAATTTTGGAGCTCCTCCTCGTAGGTTCTCTCCACGCCCTGCAGCGTGTAGCCTATCACGTCATCAGGCGGATTGTAGTCCCGCATGATAGAGGCTTCCGTGACGTAATTGGTGTCATTGTTTCCAAAACGATAGTATTCCTTGTCGCCGTCCAGATTAACCAGATAGTAGGCGTTTTCGGAGGGGGAATAGGTATAATAGTGCGCATTTTTTACGTCCACGGATGTTACGCCCGTGGACGGCACCCACTTAACCGCGTCGGCGCAAATCCTGTTGGTGGTGCTGGTGGTCACCGAGTAGGCCAAGGTGACGTTTTCGGAGGAGTCCCCCGAAAAGGTGAACTCGGCGGTTCCGTCCACGGCGACCAGTGGCTGCCAACTGCCGCCGTTAGCCGACTGGTCGTAACTCGGCGTGACGGTGGCCCCGCCTGCATGGTTGATGGTATAGACAATGTCATCGCCTCTGCCGGAGGAGGTCACCCAGTTTACGTAAACATTGTAAACCCCCGCCGGAAGGTTGGTGGGCGTCCATACGACCTCGTAGTCCCCCTTGGCGTTGGAGTACAAGTAATGGTCGTCTATGATAGCCTGAGAACTGGACGAGGTCCCAAAAGCGGCGCCATTCGATTCCGTATAGGTGAAGTCCGGTGATCCGTCCAAATCGTCCACCAGGTACTCCAGGTTCACGGTGACATAGGTGTCGCCCAAGGCAAGAGTCGGCGTGGCTTTCGTGGGATCGGACTGGGGCGCATTAATATTTGCATTATTATAATTGGGCCACGGATCATAGGTTGACATGGGGTCGTAATACATGTGGTTGTAGCCCGCATATTTGGCCTTCCACAGCGTTTCGTCGCTCAGATACTTTGTGCCGTATCCATTATCGGACATATACCAGTTGTAGTATCTGCTGCTAAACAAGCCGTCGCTTTCATCGGTCATGAAGCACCAGTCCATACTGCCGGAGTCGTCCAGAACGAACATGATCATGGCCGGGGCGGCCTGCAACTGGGTTTCCATGGGAACGTCCGCCAAGGACAAGCAAAGGGTCCCTGGCAGCGTGGTGGTTGTGGTGGTTGTGGTCGCTGCTGTGGTTGTCGTCGTGGTTGTGGACGCTTCCGTTGTCAACGTGGTGGTTGAGGTGGTCACAATAGAGGCGTAATAACCCGTTTGAGAGTTTCCCGTACTGCCCGCAGCGAGAAAGACCGAAGTCGTGGGATTGGGCGAGGGCTCCAGGTAACCGTCGATATCGCTCCAGTAGACATTGTAGGTGTTATCCGCAAGCACCATGGCTGTCTCGTTATGGGACAGCCAGTCGGTTTCCCACTGACCGGTGTCCGTATTGAACAACCTCCACTTGGCGTTCGCCCTGGCCCCTACAGGCTCTATCAAGCCGGTGAAGGGCACCTTTTCCGCGGCTTCGGTCACGCAGAAGTTATCGAACTCAACGTATTTAGTCGACCCGCTGTTATATGCCGTCAGGTAGATGCCGATATCCATCGAGTCGTTGGCGGTGTTGATGGTCATGTCGCGCATGAAAATCCAGTTGGTTCCGTCCGTGGAATAGTATGAGGAGAAGACGTCGCCGGTGCGCACCACTTTCACCCAACTGGGATATGTCGTCGAACCTTTGGTGTAGCTGTTATTAAGAATGCCGTTATTGGTGGAATCATAATAAGCGAAAAATCCGTAGGAGTCGGTCAAGCCCACACAGCTGTATCCCTTGGAGTCGTAGGAGTCCGAGATGTCGTTACGGAACATGAGGCCGCACTTGGAGTAGCCGGAGGTGGAGTTCTTGTTGACGATTTCCACCACGGCTTCAAAGTCGCCCTCGACTTCCGTCAGATACAGGGCCGCGTACTCATCCACGGAAGAGAACTGATTAGACCCCCGGCCGGACATATAAATCTTGCCGTTAGTCTCCTGAACAGTCGCCGCCACCCCGGAGTTGGTGTTGTCCACAAAGCGCCAGTGAGGATCCAGGGAGCCGTCGTTAAAATCATCGCAAATGGATCCTGTGGGGGCCTGGTAGGAATGAGTTCCAAAGTCATATACATCCGGTCCGGGGGTGATGTTGCGAGTGACTTCCGTAGGGGTTATCCAGTCCGTGAGGCTTGAAAACTTGATGGTATAGCTGCAGGTAGCCGTAATATCGTTAAATACATATTCCTCTCCGGAATCCAGCCAGCCGGAATCCGTGATGGGGCAGGAGCCGCCCGCCTCCCGCACCACTTTCCATTGGGCGCCGGCGTCTATGGCCGTGGCAGGATCCAGAGTCGCCGTGACCCTGACCGCGTCTGCATCGTACACCGCGCTCAAGTCATAGGTATTGAGGCTGGAAGGGACGTCCTCCAGCAGGAAAACCCCTCCGCTCTCATTCACGGTGATTGTGTCCGTTCCGTTATTGAATGTGATCTGAGTGGGGGCGGCGTAGTAGCTGCCGTCCACCAGAGAAACTTCATAATCGCAGGTGCACGGCGTATCGGCCGGGCAGTCAAAGGTATATTCGCCGGCGGAGATGTCGCCGGAATCGCCATAGGTGCAGTTTGTTCCGGAAAGTTTTTTAATGCGCCATTGGGCGCCGCCGTTGGCCGCCTGCCATGGAGAAATGTCCATGTCAAAGGTGGTTCGATCCGGGATTTCCACATACCTTCCATAAACGGTGTATGAGTTGTTCCTGCGCCACGTCCCCTGTTCGGGATCCGGGGCTTCATAGCCGTCAATATCCGGAAAGTGGACAAGATAGTTGCACGCGGTGGCCCTGTTGTACGTGACGGTCGTCCCGGGAGAGTATTCCCGCGTCATTTCATGGACGCAGTCCGAGTCAGCGACCGTTTCAATGAAAAACTTGCCTTCCCATATGTAGTTGTCATCCTGATCGACAAAGTAAACCGTCACCCAGAAGTCGTTGCTTCCGCCCGACATCCAGGAGTAGGCGTTTGAGGGGGTAAAAACGGCTCCAAGCGCCAATACAGCCAGGAGAACCAGGCAGGAGACCCGACCCCAAGTCAGGCGGGATAGCGGTAGGTTCTTACTTTTTCCTGTTTTATTCATGTCTTCAACCTCTGGTTTTCCTGGTGTTATCTAAAGTCACTGGTTGTGACCTATTTAGTTTGTCTGCCTATCAACGTCTGACTGAACCAACTCCAACTGATAGCCCATTTGGACGATCACTTCTCCGCTGTCATTATTGGAGCGCCCGAAAATCGTGTACCTATGCCACTCGGTAAAATCGTCTCCAGTGTCGTCAATATTGCCGTCCGATTTCCCATCGTAGCGAACCTTGAATTTAACAACCTCGCCCATGAGCGCTATTTCGGCGATTCCCGTGGTCCACGTCAGGGGGTCCTTAATCCGATCCGGGAAAGGGCTTCCCTTATACATCCAGGCAGGCATCTCATCGTCGGTGAATCCGGTATCCCCTAAAGCATCATCATCCGGTCGCGGGGCGTATTTCGCGGACTTTACCTGAAGGGCCCCGAGTCTGGCCGCGGCTTCGGCCAAAGCAAAGTTACGGTTGTATACGTCCTGATTTTTAGCGACGGCGATGTCCGTGCTGGAGGAGGTCATGGCCGTGACGCCCAGCAGAGAAAGAACGACCATGACCAGCAAAGCCAAAATCAGGATGGACCCATTTTCACTGCTGACGGCTTTTTTTAACATTCTGCTATTCATCCTGATCTCTTTTCCGCGCTGCTTCGCGTAGTTTCAAGGGTCATGGTTCTGGTCGTTCCCCTGTTGTCATAGACAACGGAAACCTTCACATTAGTGAGGTCGGCGGTGAAGTGCTCAACGTCTATGTTTATCGTCATTTCACGGCCGTTCTGGGTAAGCACCGTCCGGGAGGGAGGCAGGGTGTCCAAACTATCGAATTCAGCCCCAACAACGATTTCCAGGGTGGATCTGGCCAGGGCCATAGCCTCGCCCTGTATGCTGATAAAGGTATTGGTGGATATGGAGTTCGCCTGCATGGAACCCGCCGCCAGAACGCCGACGCTGAGGATGCACATGGCGATGAGCACCTCTATGAGATAGGCTCCCTGTTGATCCTTCAAACGGTCCCGGATTTTGCATATCCAATTATTTTTTGTCACGACTGTCACCTGTTCCATAGAAATGGTAAATTTTACAATGGATCAAAAATGAGATTACGCATGCAAACTATTGCGCTTCCTCGCAGAGTAATGAACTCTCCCGTGAGGCGGTCCTCCACGGGGGAACGGGCTTCTATTTCCACTCTCACAAAATTAGCTCCGTCTATTATGGGGAGTCCCGGGCCCAGTCCGTACAAGCCCTTTAATGTATAGCGAGTGGTGGTAGTCATTGTGGCCGGCACGCCTACACGGACAAGGTAGTCAAAATTGAGACTGGTCACATTTTCCAGGACGGTCTCCACGTGCCTTGCATTATCCTCATACTTAGCTTCACGCACAAGCATGTCATCCACCAGGTAATAGAGCACATCCTCCCCGACATCGTCGGCTTTGGTATCGCCGAGAAAGGGTTTACTGCTTTTCGAGGTTGCGCCTAAGATTGTCTTAACGCCCCCTTTGTCAGGCAGAAAATCGCTGGTGACTCGGATGCTTTGGTCATCGGCGACACAAATGCCAAAGTAACTGTTGTCCAAGGGTTTGGGATCGCAGCCGGCCAATCGAAGGTCTTTGGTGATCATATTGATGGCCGCCCGGATGTCCTGCTTCAGCACCAGCCGGTTCTGATTTCTCTGGTAACTGGCCACCGTGGTGGACATCATGCTTGAAATCGATGCGGCCACTATTCCTGAGATCATCAAATAAATGAGTAATTCCAGCAGTGTGACGCCGGCCTTTGAGCGCAATATGCTTGCCTGTTTTCGCATGCTTACTCAATCCTTACTTTTCCGGTCAGGGACACGGTGATAGTCCTGGAGCCCGCGCCGGGGTGCTTCAGGATAAGATTATAGGACTGGGGAGTGGTGCCGTTGGGATGAAAGATGACATTGGGGAGGGTGTCTATGGTCACCCCCTCAAAATCCGCCATTTTGCGGACCACGCCTACATAAACCCCTCCGTTAGGCAGGGCCGTGGCGTCGAACATCTGAATTTTCCATTCCGTCTTGGCCACATTGCAACCCACGCCTACGTCGCGATTATAGGTGGCGGCGTCGGCCTTTGCCTTCAGGAGATCCGCCCTCAGGGTATTGGCGGCTACGTTCAACCTTTGGGTAGGCAGGACTGATGACAATCCGGTGATGGCGATGCCCCCCAGAATGGCGCTGATCAGCACGACGACCAACAATTCCAGCAGGGTGAAGCCTTGCTGGGAGGACAGGTTCGCCGGGGATGGTTTTGCAAGGAGGAGCATGGTTACTTAGCCTCTCAGGTTTTTTTTGCGGCTATTTACAGGCAATAGGAAACATAGGCGAATGCACAGCATTCGCCAGTTGTGGCAGATATAGCAAAGTATGTAGAAGTATTCAATGAGTCGTTTCACATCATTTATGTGAAATACATCACACTTTTTCCGTGAAAAAATAAATATCCTGTTCAAATCCCATTAAAAAACCCAATAAATCTCCCCGCAAAAATTTCTTTGACGAGTTTTTTACCTGACTACCAACTTGTTTCTAATGTGCGGATTTTTGAAGCGGCCCGGGCGCAGACATTGGATTCCGGCGCCAAGTCACAGACTTTTTCCCAAGCCCCCTTGGCTTTGGTGCGCAAACCGGTGCGGAGATAGGCCTCTCCCAGGTCGTAATAGGCTTCAGCGAATTGAGGAGCTGCGACCAGGGCCTTTTCCAGAGAGATCACGGCCTTTTGGGGGTTTCCCGTCTCCATGTAAACTTGCCCCAGGCCGCGCCACCCAATGGCGTAGTTGGGAGATTGGTCCACGGACATGAGGTAATATTCCAGGGCTGCGTCCATATCGCCCTTGTTGAAATAGGCCCAGCCGAGATTGGCGGCGGGCTTCCACGGGGTGGGGTAGGTGAGATTGGCAAGGAGATCCTTAAAGACCTCAATGGCCTTGTCCCATTCCGCCAATTCCAAATAAGCGCAGCCCAGGTTGTTTTGCGCGTTTAAATATGCAGGATTCAAATCCACGGCGCGTTGGAAATGCTCAACCGCTTCCCGGGGCCTGCCCAGGGTAAGGAGCACCAGGCCGAGATAGTCCTGGACTTCCACATCCTGGGGGTCCAACGCCTCGGCTTTCAGGAACTCGCGCAAGGCGGCCCTGGCCCTGTTTTCGTTCATGAGGACGACGCCCAGTTCCTGCGTGGCCTCCACCTGTTTCCTCACGTTCGGATCCTTTTTCGGACCGCATCCCGGGACGGAAACAAGAATCAGAATGCACAAGACGGCAAGGCCCCCTTGGAGTCTTTTGGCTTTCAGCGCGTTAAGGCATTCACTCATGAACCTCATAAATGCTTCCTCCGAATTATTGTTTAACCAAGATTACGTTTACGCCCTTGTCCACAAGAAACGACACGATCATATCATGCAAAGGCTCGTCTGTCACGAGCACGGGCCGATACTCGCCCTGGGCGATCAGCAGGCCCGGCACTCTGAGAATGGGGGCGATGTCCCTGGTCCTGTCGGCGCCCAGGTATTCCGGGTCCCACATAAAATCCAGGTGAAGCTCCCTGGCCATGTTTCGGCACCCGTTAAGCGCATCATCCATTTTTGTGATGCGATAAATTTCAAAGCCCATCTTCTTGATGGTTTCGTGGGCCTCGCCCCCCATGGTTCCGAAATCAATGAGCACTTCCCGGCCGTCTTTGGTTTTCAATCGATTGACGACCGTTTCCACTTCAAATCCGGCGTAGGGGAAGGAAAAGGGCGAATTTTCCTTATAATCCGCGCCAAGAGCTTTCATCAATGCGGCGATTGTCATGCGGGGCGACGGATGATCCAAAAGCAATTGCATGGCCGGGTCCGCATCTTTTTCAATTTTAGGCGAACCCTCTGCAGTTTTTGGAGCATCCTCGGGAAGGATGTCGGATATTTTGATCGCGTTATCGGCGAGATAGCGGACAATGTCGGGATGGCAGACTTCCTTGGGGTTCTCCAACCAGGTGACGGCGACGTATTGATACCTTCCCTGTCCGGGCAGCACCAGGTGGCTGTTCACCGTCACTTCCACGTTGCCGTCAAAAAAGGACAAATCCACCTTGTCCGGGCTCAGGCCGGCCTTTGCCATGACGTCGCCCAAAATGCTGCCGGGCGTGGCCTGAGGAGGAAGTTCAAATACGTCCACACGCCCCCACATGTCGGTCACCGCCTTCTGCTCTTCCCTGGTGAGGCTGGTCTGCTCCCCCAGCATCATGAAGCGCCCGTCCGGCAGCCGGATGACGGGGTGTTTGTCAAGGTCCAGCTTCAGGTCCTCTTTTCCAAGGCGGGGAAAATAATAATAGCCCTGATCCATGACCGCGCCGCCCAAGGCGTTGATGGTTCCCTTAAGCGGCTCAAGGACGTCTTCCGGCGACGTCTTTGCATCTGCAGGGGCCGCAGGCGCAACCGGGGCGGGCCTGAGGGCCTGCGTGGGCGCTAAAGAGTCCTCTTCCAGGGCTTGGCCGTCTTTAAATGCGACGGGCGATTTAAATCCTTCCCCGGTCAAAGGCTGCACGCGCGGCGTGGGGTCGAATTTGGGCGTGCTTCGCGGCTTCTTTTTCGGAGCTGCCTGAGGCTTGGCCGGCGTCTTGGAGGGGCCGGCGTCTACGGGCTTGGGAACAGGCCTGGCCGCTGTTGCAGCTGCGGGCCTGGCTGCGGCCTGGGCGCCGGGCCTGGGCGCGGCGACGGGAACGGTCTTGGGCAGGGTGATCTGCTGCCCGGCGTATATGCGGTTGACGTTCTCAATATTGGGGTTGAGCTCTTTGAACCGCTCAATGGCGGCGAGATAGGAGGGCGCGCCCACGCCGCCGAAGCGGGGGCTCATGATGCCTGACAAGGTGTCTCCCCGTTTGACCGTGTATTTTTCGTAGTGCTCGATTAAATCCTCGGGCTTGACCGTAGGCGTGTCTTCCGGAACCTGGGAGGTGACCAAGGGCAGGGTGACGGAGCCCATATCCTGTTCCGGCAGGGATCCGGGGGGCAGCTTTTTCAGGGGGATCAAAAGAAACTGGCCGGGGAATATTTTGTTGACGTCCGTGATGTGCGGATTAATCGCTTTGAATATGCTGAGAAACTCGGGGAAGTCTTCGGCTGAAATCTGGCCCCGCAGGCGAAGCAGCTCAATAATGTGGTCGCCTTTCTGCACTACATAGGCGTCGCACAATATGTCCTCGCCGAAAGCTTTGTGGATTTCATAATCCTTATACAGGACTGCGGATCGCCCCACCCCGGAAAGCGCAAAAACCGCCATGGCCAGGGCCAGCAGCAAAAAGCCGCGGCCCCGTCCGGCCATGGAGCGGTTAATATTTTTATTCCCTGGGCGACAGATTGAGCTTTTCCGCAATATCCTGGGAGGTTCTTTCAACAAACCGCTCAAACTCTTCTCTTTCAAGGGGTTTTCCCGGCGCCGGAACCTTTTCCAGGTCCGCCGGACGGACCAGAACAGGCCGGTTTTGAAGCTCGGGTTTGGGCGTTACGCCGAATTCCGGCGGAAAGGCGTCATCAAAGTACATTTCCTGAAAGCCGGAGAACTTCAAGGCGTGGGCCGTGGAATCCAGCACCGCGGTTTCCGAGGAGTCCATCACGCCTTGCTTCAGGGCGGCGGTCATGCCTGCGAGGCACTCCCCTCCCTGGGTGCACGCCACATGGCCGAAGCGGTTGGCTGTAAGCTGCCAATCCATGATTTCCTGTTCGGTCACCTGGACCACGAACACGTTCTTTTTCCCGGATTGCTCGTTATAATCCCGCACCAGGGAAATGACCCTGGGCATGGAAACCGGGTTGCCGATCATGGCGGCCTGGGCCACGCTGGGTTCAACGGTCACAGGAACGAATTTGCGTTTGTCCTCGTCGGGCTCCAGGTAATATTTGTAAACAGGGTCGGCGTGGTGGGACTGAACGCCCACCACCTTGGGCAGAGCGTCAATTATGCCGCACCGGTAAAACTTCAGGAAGCCGGACATGATGGCCGTGATGTTGCCGGCGTTTCCGATGGGCACGAATATGACCTTGTTGGACATATCGTAGTCGAAATCCTGGGCCAGTTCATAGGAATAGGATTCCTGCCCCAGAATGCGCCAGGCGTTTTTGGAGTTCAATAAGGCCACGTTATAATTTTCCGCCAGGGCTTCCACCACTTTCATGCAGTCGTCGAACACGCCTGGAATCTCGAACACCTGGGCGCCCGCGCCAAGGGGCTGGCCCAATTGCTGGGGCGTGACCTTGCCGTGAGGCAAAAGCACGGCGGACTTTATGTCCGGCTGCAGGTAGCTGGCGTAAAGGGCCGCCGAGGCGGATGTGTCTCCGGTGGAGGCGCACACGGCCAGGACGTCTTTCACCAACCCGGACTTGATCAGATAATTAATATAAGACAGGGCGCTGGCCATGCCCCGGTCTTTAAAAGAGGCGCTGGGATTTTGCCCGTCGTTTTTATAGAAAAAGCGGCCCCCGGCCTTCTCCTGAAGCTGTTTGCCCGCCTCCACCAGGGGGGTGTGCCCCTCGCCCAGGTAGACCACGCAATCCAGCGGCACGATGGGTCCGATGAATTCATGATAGCGATAAATGCCGGAAACGGCGGGTTCGTTGGACATCTTGCGATAGTCCAGAATTTTGCGCCATTCCTCGGGAGTGCGCTGTTTCAGGCGGTCGAACTCCATGTCATGGAGCAAGAGCACCTGGCCGCAGCTGGGGCAGGTGTACAACAGCTTCTCAATGCCGAATTCCTCGTTGCAGGACAGGCACCTGTAAATAATTTTCCCGCCCGGCTTGGGCAGGATGCTTCCCCTGATCTCTTGGGGAAAATCCTGGAGCTTCATTTTTCTATAACCTCCCTGCCGCCCATGAACGGGCGCAGGACTTCGGGGATGATAACGGATCCGTCCGCCTGCTGGTAGTTCTCAAGGATAGCGGCCAGGGACCTGCCCACAGCCAGCCCGGAGCCATTGAGGGTATGGACGTGGGACGTCCCTTTTTTACCCTTGCTTTTAAACCGAATATTGGCCCTGCGGGCCTGAAAATCCTCGCAGTTGCTGCACGAGGAGATTTCGCGATACACGCCCTGCTGGGGCATCCATACTTCCAGGTCGTAAGTTTTGGCCGCGCCGAAGCCGATGTCTCCGGTGCACAGGTTCAAAACCCGATAGGGCAGGCCCAGCTCCTGGAGAATGGTCTCGGCGTTTTGCAGCATGCCTTCCAGTTCGTCGTAGGAATTATCGGGATGGGAGAACTTGACCATCTCCACCTTGTTGAACTGGTGCTGGCGAATCAGCCCCCGGGTGTCCTTGCCGGCGGACCCGGCCTCGGACCGGAAGCACGGGGTGAACGCCGTGTAATACAGGGGAAGAGCCTCTTCCTCCAGGATTTCCTCCGCATGAATGTTGGTTACGGGCACTTCGGCCGTGGGAATGAGAAAATACTCCCAGCCTTCCAGCTTAAACAGGTCCTCTTCAAACTTGGGAAGCTGGCCCGTGCCGGTCATGGTCTTTCTGTTGACGATAAAGGGAGGCAGCACCTCCTTGTATCCATGCCGGGTGGTGTGGGTCGTGAGCATAAAATTGATGAGCGCCCGCTCCATCAACGCCCCGTCTCCGAAATACAAAGGGAAGCGGGAGCCGGTGATGCGCGCGGCCCTCTCAAAATCCAGGATGCCCAGGCCCTCGCCGATGTCCCAGTGGGCTTGAGGTTCAAAATCAAAGCTCCTGGGTTCGCCGCGCCTCTTAACTTCCACGTTGTCGTTTTCGTCCTTGCCCACGGGAACGGATTCATGCGGAATATTGGGTATCCGCATTAGAAGTTCGTTAAGAGCTTCTTCCTTTTCCTTAAGCCCGGACTCCAGATCCTTGATTTTGCCGGAGACTTCCTTCATGTCCGCCATGAGATCCGCGGCGTCTTTTCCCTCCCGCTTCATGACGGCGATGGTTCCGGAAACCTCGTTGCGTTTGCGGCGCAGTTCTTCCACCTCGGCGAGAACAGTCCTGCGTCCCGCCTCCAAATCTTCGAATCCCGCCAGCAGGGTTTCCTGGTTCCGATTGGCCAAAGCGGTTTTCACCGCATCTAAATTTGCTCTCACATACTTGAGATCAAGCATTTTTGTCTTACCTTATGGGTTGTATCAGCCGGCCCCTTGGGGCGAGCTCATATAGTAAAAGGTCGGATTGCATTACCCCACGCGGGGTTTCCAATAATTTTGAAGTACCATGCGCATCTGAGTTTAGTCAATGATTATTGCAAGTTGACTTTATTAACCGCATATGTTATCAATTTAGTCTTGTATTTTCATAAAAGGCTCAACGGAGACAGCCATATGGAAGATGTTAGGATCAAGAAACGTGAAGTCCGTACCCAAATCCTTAATATCCGTGAGGGTATGGATTCAGTGGAATACGAGAAAAAAAGCTCCGCTATCCAGGAAAGCCTTCTGGATTTCGCCAATTTCCAGGAATCTAAAACAATCCTGTTGTACAGCCCTTTTCGCAAGGAACCGGATTCCACCGGCGTGATCAAGGAAAGTTTTTCCATGGGCAAGGTGGTCCTTCTTCCCGTGGTCCATCCAAAACGCCAGGAATTCATTACCTTCAAAATAGATAACCTGGAAGGCGATATGCGGGACGGCTCCGGCGGAAAAAGAGAGCCGGATCCCAAAATCTGCAAGCCCGTGCCTCTTCGTTTTATCGAACTGGCCATCATCCCGGGAGTTGCTTTTGACGAACGGGGCGGTCGCGTCGGCTACGGAGAAGGCTATTACGACAAGCTGATTCCCCTGCTGCCCGCCACCACCAGAAAGGTAGCCATTGCGTTTGAAAATCAGCTGGTCAGCCAGGTACCCATGGAAGCCCACGACAAATTCGTTGACATAATAATCACGGAAGAGCGGGTCATCTATAAAATATGAGCCAAGTGGAATTCACCCTGACAGGCTGGAAAGCCGTCGCAGCCGTTATTGTGGTCGCGGTTTTGGCCGTTTTCAGCCTGTTCATGCGAAACACGACCTTGGATTCGCAGGGTAAGGAAGTCATCCGCAATTGGGTCGCCTCAGATTATGCGCGCCAGGCCCTGGCCAAATGGGAAGGGACGGATTATTCCAAAGACCCGGATCTGGCCCAGCAAAGCGCTGACGAAATTCTCGGCGCTCTGAACATCTCCATCACCTCCATCAAAGCTAAAGGCGGCAAACACGAACCCATCGTCCGTGTGGAAATCCTGGTGGACGGCAAGCCGCCCGCCGACGGCAAAGGCGTCCGCTATTATAAAATGAAGTTCTCCCCCATCACCGGCTGGACCATGGGCCGGCAGGTCTCGGCCTTTTCCTACTATGCAAAAATCTTTTAAGCCGCCCGTGCTCACGATAAAGCATAGACCATAAACGCCACCCGGAAAGGCAGGTGGGGAAATTCCTTTTCGCCGTTATCCGTAAAGCCGATTTTGGCGTACCAATCCTTCAAATCCAGTTGTTCGGCGATGATGCCGATTTCCACCCGCTTGCAACCCAACGTCTTTGCCTGCTTCAGGGCGAAGTCCGCCAAAGCGCGGCCCAGCCCCTGGTTGCGAAGGTCCGGCAGTACGGCCAGACGCTCCATGTAACAGACATCCGGCCCGGCCTGCTCCAAAGCGACGCAGCCCACAGGGCCTTTATCCGTCTCCAAAATAAAACAATGGACGCCTTGATCCAGGGCGGCGCCTATCCAATCCCGGGTGCAATTGGAGGGATGCCTGGGGCAGTTTTCCTGGGTCAGGTTGAAGCTGTCCGCCACAGTCTTGAAGGAGGCTCGGATTATGGAAACGAGGACTTCGACGTCATCTTGGTTTGCCTTGCGGATTTTCATGGGGGATCGGCTCCTGATTTTGGGGCAAAAAACGAGCAACGGTATGCGCGGGGACCGCGTAACTACAGCGAGGAGACCTCGCTACTACCGGCGCGGGGGCCGCGCGACTTCGGGGCGGGAGACCCGGCAACTGCAACGAGGGGACCTCGCGACTACGGGGCGCGGAAACCGCGTAACTGCAAGCGAGGAGACCTCGCAGCTACGGGGCGCGGGGACCGCGCAACTACAGTCGGCCCAAGTCCGCTTTGAGCAGGGCTTGGGCCAGGGCCAGATCTTCGGGGGTGGTGATTTTTATATTGTTCCGGCCGCCCTCGATGATGTGCACGGTCTTGCCAAGGCGTTCCACCAGGGAGGCGTCGTCCGTGCCTTCAAATCCTTCTGCCAGGGCTTTTTCGTGAGCCTCCATTATTAAGGGATAGGAGAAAGCCTGGGGCGTCTGGGCCAGCCACATATTGGCGCGGTCCACGGTTTTGAGAATCCGTCCTTTTTCGTCGGTCAGTTTAAGAGTGTCGAAAGCGGGAACGCCCAGCATGCAGGCGCCGCTTTCTTCCGCGCCGTAGATGCATCGGGAGACGGCTTCCGCTGTGACAAAGGGCCGAACCCCGTCGTGTATGGCCGCGATTGTGGTTTGCGGGTCGCAGGCCCGAAGGCCATTGTACACAGACTCCTGGCGAAGACGGATGCCTCCGGGCGCCAGGTCCAGGGGCGTGGCAAGGGTCAGGGGAGCAAGGACCTGCTCCCGGCACAGGTCAAAATCCTCTTGAGGGACCACCAGGATAATGCGGTCCACGTCCGGGCACTGGTCAAAGACTTCGATGGTCCGGGCCAGGATGGGCCTGCCCAGAACCTCGAGGTATTGCTTGCGGACGGACGCGCCCATGCGCAGTCCGCTTCCGCCTGCGACAATGACCGCCGAGATCATAACTCACGCTGCCTAAGATGGCGCATGACTGTGGATTCCAGTTGGGGCGCCATGTTAAAGAAAAAGTGGTCCTCGCCCTTGATTTCAATAATCTTGGCGCTGCGGTTCCACTTGCGGACCTTGTCGTGAATCAGGTAGGGCGGAGCGAACTCGTCCCGTTCCCCCACGATCACCATTTCCAGGCTGGGCAAGGACTCCACGTCGTCAAAGCTGAGCATGTCCACGGGCGGGGCGACCATGAGCAGGGGCGGAGGCTCAATCTTCCATTGGGTCCGGGCCGCCACCCAGGCGCCGAAGGAATAACCGGCCAGGTGGATGTCCTTTTTTCCCAGATCCATCAGATAAGCCACGGCGGCCAGGATGTCGTCGCGTTCTCCGTTGCCGTCGTCGTGCAGGCCCTTGCTTTTACCCACGCCGCGAAAGTTAAACCGCAGGCAGGTGTAGCCGGACTGCACGTAGGCTCTGGCCAGGGAGTCCACCACGATATTATGCATGTCTCCGCCGTACAGGGGGTGGGGATGGGTGACCACCACTGCTTTGTCGCCTTCCTGTTCATCCAGGAGGCCTTCCAGTTCCAGGTCAAAACATTTGAATTTAACGGACTGAGTTTGCGCCACTATACCTTTCCTCCGCTCCATCGCAGTTTGGTTTTCAAAACGTCAAAATACGACTGGCCTGGAACCTTGATCATGATTGTGGGGACCGGGGCTTTTTGAATGGTGATGGTGTGGTGCTCGTTGAGCTTCAAGCCCGCCTGGCCGTCGAATGTCAGGGTGACGTCCATGGCCGTGGCGTCCAGCGTCATGCAGATGGTGGACGTGTCCGTGACGATCAGGGGCCGGTTGGTCAAGGTAAAAGGGCATATGGGCGTGAGGACGATAGCCGCCACCTGGGGCTCCAGAATAGGCCCTCCCGCAGCCAGGGAGTAGGCTGTGGATCCGGTGGGGGTGGCCACGATCAGCCCGTCAGCCCGGAATGTGGTCAGATACTCTTCATCCACATAGGTGTTTACGTTGGCCAGCCTGGCCAGGGTTCCGTTGTTGATAACCACGTCATTGAGCACGGTCTGGGTGGTGATGATTTTTTCGTCTTCCCGGACGGTCGCCAGCAGGCGAGTTCTTGTCTGGGTGGTGAAATCCTTTTTCAAGACGGACTCCAGAACCGGATACAAATCCTGCTTCCTGGTTTCGGACAGGAATCCGACTGCGCCGAATTTTACACCCAGAATGGGAATTTCCTGGTTTCCGATCCACCTTGCCGCTGACAGAAATGTGCCGTCTCCACCCAGCACAATCACGCAAAACAAGTCAGCGGGAGCGTGTCCGGGGTTGCTTTGCGTCACATCCAATACAGGGGGGGAGCTTTCCCGCCTGACAACCTCAATATCGCGGTTTACCAGCCATTTCTGCAGTTGGTCCGCCATCTCAAGCGGTTCTTCATGCACTTTGGCAAATATTCCGATTTTTTTCATAAAAAGTAAGTTAACCTAAAAAATTTCTTGATACAAAATGCCTGTTGGTAGAAGATATACTATTGTAGACCGTCCAGGGGCAAGCGCTTTTTAATAATCCCCCGGCTCAGGATAGAGACAAACAATCGAACCCAAAGGCTTTTTTGCCTTGACTCTATCATTAGGGTTTGATTTGGAGAATTTATTGTTCGCTGTTTTCAATATGGATCTGCGACTGTTTTAATTTGGGGACCACTAAAAAGGAGGAACGGAAATGAAAACTGGATCGAGGAGAATGGTCAAAGGCGTTGCGTTGATCGCAATCATCTGCCTTGCCGCCTTTGGAATGTTTGGCTGCGGCCAAGGAGAAGAAAAGGTAGTTGAAAAGGAAGTTATCAAGGAAGTAGTCAAGGAAGTTCCCAAGGCATTGGAACCTCTTAAGCTGGCTGTGGCGGGCGCTCATACCGGCGATCTTGCTTCCTACGGCATCCCCTCGGTTCGGGCCGCCGAAATTCTGGTTGAGCATGTGAACGCCACCCAAGGGGGGGTAGGCGGACGCAAAGTCATCCTGGTCACCGAAGACGACGCGTGCAAGCCTGAAATGGCCACCAACGCCGCCACCAAACTGGTTGGCGACGATGTGGACCTGGTTGTGGGGCATATCTGCTCCGGCGCCACCAAAGCCGCCCTCGGCATCTACAAAGACTCCGGCATCATTGCCATTTCACCCTCCGCCACCAACCCGGACCTGACCCAAAGCGGCGATTACCCCAACTTCTTCCGCACCATTGCTTCCGACGACGCCCAGGCGCGTTTGGAAGTGGACTTCGCCCTGGACGTTTTGGGGCTGACCAAGATCGCCGTGCTGCATGACAAAGGCGACTACGGCAAGGGCCTGGCTGAATTCGCCAAGAAGTTCCTGGAAGAATCCGGCAAGGCGGAAGTGGTTCTGTACGAAGGCATCACCCCGGGCGGCATGGATTACTCCGCCGTGGTGCAGAAAATCAACCGCTCCGGCGCTCAGGCCGTCATCTTCGGCGGTTACCATCCTGAAGCGTCCAAGATCGTCATGCAGATGCGCAAAAAGGACATGGACACCATCTTCATCTCTGATGACGGCGTGAAAGACGACACCTTCATCAAGGTGGCCGGCGATTACGCAGAAGGCGTTTACGCCACCGGTCCCAAAGACACCAGCAAGAACCCTCTGGCCGTTGAAGCGGACAAGCTGCACAAAGAAAAATACGGCGAAGACTACGGCGCATTCTACCTGAACGCCTACTCCGCGGTTCTGGCTCTGTTCAACGCGGTGGACAAATCCGGAAGCACCGACTATGAAGCGGTCTCCAACGCGCTGCGCAACGAATACGTGGCCACGCCTCTTGGAATCATCAAGTTTGACGACAGGGGCGACGCCATCGGCGTTGGATTCTCCGTATACCAGGTCCAAAACGGCAAGTACGTGGAACTGGAAGGCTAACAAAAAGGCAGTTCAACAATCAGGGGGGCGCGTCCGGATTCCGGGCCGCCCCTGAATATTGTGGGCTTCCGGCGAATATGAGGCCAAAGGCAGGATATGGACTGGGGTTATTTTAAAGAACTATTAATGGGAGGGGTGGTCAAGGGCAGCATTTACGCTCTTATCGCCCTGGGATACACCATGGTGTACGGCATTATTGAGCTGATCAATTTCGCCCATGGTGAAATATATATGATAGGCGCGTTTACGGCGTTAATTGCGGCGGGCGTTTTAACTGTCGCGGGTTTTCCAGCGTGGTCGATTTTGATTCTGGCCTCGGCGGCGGCGGTGGTCTGGTCGGCCTCCTACGGCTACACGGTGGAAAAAATTGCGTACAAGCCGTTAAGAGGGGCGCCCCGCCTTTCGCCTTTGATCAGCGCATTAGGCATGTCCATTTTTCTGCAGAATTACGTTCTCCTGGCTCAGACATCCAACTTCATGCCTTTTAAAAACCTGTTTCCTGAAGAGGGCTTTCTGGAAAACATCTCCGAGGTGCTTTCGGCCACGGAAGTCATCATCGTTTTCACCAGTGCGGTGGTCATGATTTTGCTTAGCCTGTTCATCAAGTACTCGACCACGGGCAAAGCCATGCGGGCCACGGCCCAGGACAGGAACATGGCCATGCTGGTGGGCGTGAACGTGGACAAGGTGATTTCGGCCACATTTATCATAGGGTCCTCCCTGGCGGCCGTCGGCGCGGTGCTCATCGCCTCCAACATGGGGCAGATCAATTTTTACATCGGCTTTATCGTGGGGCTTAAAGCGTTCACCGCAGCGGTGCTGGGAGGCATCGGCAGCATTCCCGGCGCCATGCTGGGAGGCCTGGTTCTGGGGTGCACGGAAAGTTTCGGCACTGGCTATGTGTCTTCGGACTACGAGGACGTTTTTGCATTTACATTGCTGGTTTTAATCCTGATTTTCCGGCCCGCCGGATTGTTGGGCAAGTCTGACATACAAAAGGTTTGATCATGGGAGAAATACTTAAATCCCTCAAAGCGGCGGTTTGGTTCATGTTCCTCACCTTTCCCATCATGGTGATCAAGGTGAACCCCATCGAGGACACCGTGGTCTGGCGGTGGATGAACATGCTCTATATTGGGGTGGGTATCTTTTTCCTGTCCTTTTTATGGCGGTTCATGCTGGCCCGGCGCGATCGAGGGAAAAAGGCCGAGGAGTCCGGCAAAGCCCGTATGCCCATAGGGCAGCGGATAGCCGAAGAGCCCAAAATAAAATACCCCGCCATAGTCCTGGTTGGAATTTTCGCCCTTTCCATTCCGTTCTGGGCCGATATGTACAACACCAACATCATGACCAATGTGCTCATTTACGTGATGCTGGGACTGGGCCTGAACATCGTGGTGGGGCTGGCCGGTCTTCTGGACCTGGGCTACGTGGCATTTTATGCGGTGGGCGCATACGCATACGCCTTGCTCAATCATCATTTCGGGGCCAATTTTTGGGTGATCCTGCCCATGGCCGGTTTTTTGGGCGCAGCATTTGGAGTGACATTGGGCTTTCCCGTGCTCAGGCTCCGGGGCGATTATCTGGCTATCGTAACCCTGGGATTTGGAGAAATCATCCGTCTGGTATTGGAAAACTGGAACGAGTTTTCCATGGGGCCCAGCGGCATCGCCAACATTGATCGTCCGCCCTTTTTCGGCATCAAGATGGATTTATTCCAAAAAACGGACTTCATGTATTATGTGGTCCTTGCTCTGGCAATATTGACGATTATAGCCGTGACCCGGTTGAAAAACTCCCGGATCGGCAGGGCGTGGATCGCCCTGCGGGAGGATGAAATCGCCTGTCAGGCCATGGGGGTGGACCGGACCAAGACCAAGCTCATGGCTTTTGCGCTTGGCGCCACCTGGGCCAGCATGGCGGGCGTGGTGTTCGCCGCCAAAAGCACCTTTATCAACCCGCCCAGCTTTTCGTTCTGGGAGTCAGTGCTTATCCTGGTCATTGTCGTCCTGGGCGGCATGGGCTCGGTGGTGGGCGTAATTTTGGGCGCCAGCATCATCATTTTGCTGCCCGAATACTTCAGGCAGTTCTCCGAATACCGTATGATTCTATTCGGGGGCGCCATGGTGCTCATGATGGTGTTCAGGCCCACGGGCATTATCACGGCCATGCGGCAAAAATATACGATTCACAAATAGCGGATGGGGTAGTCTTTAACCATGAAACCCATATTGGACGTCAAGAATCTTACCATGGACTTCGGAGGCCTTCGGGCGCTGGACTCCCTGGACATTGATGTGCGCCCAGGCGAAATCGCGGCGCTCATCGGGCCTAACGGCGCTGGAAAAACCACTTTTTTCAACTGCGTTACGGGCATGTACAATCCCACGAAGGGAGATGTATTGGTCAACTCACCTTCGGGCTACTCCACCAGGCTCAATGGGCTTAAGCCCAACAAGGTTACGGAGCGGGGGCTGGCGAGAACTTTCCAGAACATCCGCCTGTTCCAGAACATGACCGTGCTTGAAAACGTCATGATCGGCCGGCATTGCCACTCCGGCGCAGGGCATGAAATCATCATGAACCCGGATAACAGCCCGGTTAAAAGAATGGCGGCCAGCGCCTTCTTCGGAGGCATGGAAATCGCCGCCACCCTGCTTAAGGGAAAGCGCTTCAAGGAGCGGGAGCAGGAGACCGTACAATACAGCTACAACGTGCTGGAAAAGGTCGGCCTGGAAAAATTCGCCAACAATTTCGCCAAGAACCTTCCCTACGGCCTGCAGCGCCGCCTGGAAATCGCCAGGGCCATGGCCACCGAGCCTTTTTTGCTTCTCCTGGACGAGCCGGCGGCCGGCATGAATCCCCAGGAGACAAAGGAACTGGATGATTTGATCCAGCGCATCCGGGATAAGGAAGGAATCTCCATTTTGCTGATTGAACACGACATGCGGCTGGTCATGAGCATTTCGCAGCGCATTTTCGTCATGGACTACGGAAAAAAAATCGCCCAGGGCACGCCCGGGGAAATCCGCACTAACGACGCCGTCATCAAGGCTTATCTGGGAGAGGATATTGATGCTTGAGCTTGTAAACGTCAACACGTACTATGGCAATATCCACGCCTTGAAGGACGTCTCCATCAAGGTGGAGCAAGGAGAGATCATCACCCTGATCGGCGCCAACGGAGCGGGAAAAACCACCACGCTCATGTCCATTTCGGGCATTGTACCGCCCCGTTCGGGCGAGGTTTTGTTCGAGGGAAAGCCTATTCAGGGCATGCCGCCCCATGAAATCGTGTCCATGGGCTTGTGCCAGGTGCCGGAGGGAAGGCGCATCTTTCCTCTCCTGACTGTTTCGGAAAACCTGGATATGGGCGCCTTTCTCCGCAAAGACTCGGCCCAGGTCAAACAGGACCTGGACTATGTATACGAACTGTTCCCCCGCCTGAGCGAACGGCGCACCCAGCAGGGCGGCACCCTGTCCGGCGGAGAGCAGCAAATGCTGGCCATATCCCGCGCGCTCATGGCCAGGCCAAGGCTCTTGCTCTTGGACGAGCCGTCTCTTGGCCTGGCGCCCATCATCGTTAAGCAGATTTTCCAGATCATCCGTAAAATCAATGAAGAAAGCCAGACCACCATTTTTTTGGTGGAGCAAAACGCCAATTTGGCGCTCCAGGTCGCTGCCCGGGGATACGTGATGGAGACCGGCCGCGTGACCATGACGGACACTTCGGACAACCTGCTGGCCAATGAGGAAGTTAAAAACGCCTACCTTGGCATAGGGGACGAGACATAGCTATGGAATCGAATAATAGCTTTGTAAAATCCCTTGACGAGAGGAAAACGAGCGCGGCGCCATACGCGCTTCTTTTCCTGGGATTGGCCATGGGCTACGCCATTTTTAACAGGCCCGCATCCCGAAAATAAATTACTGAAATTTAAAGATATACAGAGCCCGGCAAGGATAATCGCCGGGCTCTTTCTTTTCCCGCCCCAAGCTGGTACAATCCTTGCTCAATTACCAAAACGGACAAGCGGCATACGGAGGTCTTGACACCCCGCGTCAAAGGACTATCATAACCTTTTATGGAACCTAATAAGGAGTCATCCGACCATGTTGGAAAACCTGAGATTAAATAAAAAAAAGGATAAAGGCCCGTGGTTGGAGAAATTGGCCGCCCCGGAAAAAGTGCTGGCCAAAATCAAGCCGGGAAGCTGCATTTTTTTAAGCACCGGCGTGGCCGAGCCCCGCACTCTGGTCAAAAGTCTGATGAACTCCCAGGCCCACAATCTCCAGGACCTGGAGGTCATTCAGATGATCAGCCTGGGCGACGCCATTTGCGGCCAGGATCTGAATAACCAAAAATTCCGGCTTAAGACCTTTTTTTCAGGCTGGGTGGCCAGCGAGCCCATTTCGTCGGGACTGGTGGATTTGATCCCGGCCAACTTCTCCCGCATTCCCCGGCTTATTGAAACCGGCCGAATCCGGATTGATGTGGCCTTTGTGAAAATCACCCCCTTTGACGACAGCGGATACGCCAGCCTGGGCGTCTCCGTGGACATCGCCCGCCAGGCCATGGAGCAGGCGGACATTGTGGTGGGGGAAATATCAGACACAATGCCCCGGACCTACGGCGACACCTTTGTGCACGTGAACGATTTTGACTATCTGGTGGAGAATCAGGAGCCGCCCATCCTGTTTCCCAGGGCGCCCGTGCCCGAAGTTTTCGACCGATTGGCCCGGAACGTGGCCTCGTTGATCAGCGACGGAAGCTGTCTGAGCTTTTCCATGGAGCCTTTGTTCGAGGCCCTTTGGCCCCATCTGGCCAAGAAAAAGGATTTGGGGCTTCACTCGGGATTTTTTTCCGACCCGCTGATGGACCTCGTGAAAAGCGGCGCTGTAACCAACCGCAACAAGGGCTCGTTCAGAGGCAAGTGTCTGGTGTCCTATGCCTTGGGATCCCAGGAGCTTATGGACTGGCTGGATAAAAACCCCCTGGTGGAGTTCCAGGCCCTGGATGTTTTGGCCAGCCCGGCCCTTATCAGCCAAAACCCCCAAACAGTGGCTATCCTGCCCGCCCGCAGGGTGGATCTGAGCGGCCAGTTCGCCTTTCATTACGGCCGGGGCAACGTGGGCATGGGCCCCGGCGAGGCGGGGGAATACGTTATTGGAACCCGCATGAGCAGAAAAGGCCGGGTTATTGTGGCCCTGCCCAGCCGGAACAAAAAAGGCAAGCCCAACATCGTCCTTTCCGTGGAAGGATATCCCAACTCCATCACCAACGCGGAAATCGTGGACATTGTGGTGACCGAATACGGCGTGGCCAATATGATGGGACGCAGCCTTCGGGAACGGGCCCAGGTGCTGATCGACATCGCCCACCCCGACGACCGGCAAGAACTCATGGAAGAGGCCAAGGAGAAAAACCTCCTGTACAAAGACCAGATCTGCGTGGGCGCCATGGGCCAATTATACCCGCATCAGATTTCCGAATCCCATACTTTCCGAGACGGAACAACGGTGCGGTTCCGGCCTATCCGGCCCTCCGACGAAGAGGAAATGCGCCGCCTGTTTTACCGGTTTTCCAGCGAGGCGGTGTATTACCGCTATTTCTCGCCGGTCAAAACCATGCCTCACTCCAAAATGCAGGAGTACGTCAATGTGGATTACTCCCAGGCCATGTCCATCGTCGGCCTGGTGGGAGAGCCCGGACAGGGAAGGGTTATTGCAGAGGCGCGGTACGTCAAGCTGACCGACAGCAATTGGGCCGATTCCGCCTTTATTGTGGACGAAAACTACGGAGGACGGGGCATTGCATCCTTTATGCTGGACATGCTCATACGCATCGCCAAGGAAAGAGGCATTGAGGGCTTCACCTCGGACGTGCTTTCCACCAACAAGGCCATGATGAAGGTCTACGAAAAGAGCAAACTGCCGGTCAAGGCCTCCCTGGCGGACGGCGCCTACCACCTGACCATGGATTTCACGGCGCCGGATTCGGCGCAGGCGCGGCTGGTTAAAGGAATCTTGTAGCAAAAGACTTTTAAAGCGGAACAAGCGCCCGGAGGACCTTGCCCGGGCGCTTTTCCTGTGGTAGAAAAAATCGAGCATTTGTTCTTTTCCCCCCGAAAAACGGCTATCGTCCCCCTGTCCCCATTCTTGTTCTTTTAAGTGAATTTTTTGGAGGATTCATGAGTCTGGAAGCATTTTTCACCCCGCGCGGCGTCGCCGTTATCGGGGCGACCAACAAGCCCAAAGGCGGCCTGGCCATTGTTGTGAACCTGATCAAAGGCTTTAATGGCGGCATATACCCTGTCAATCCCGGTTACGATTCCATTTTGGACTTGAAGTGCTATCCATCGGTAAAGGACGTTCCCGACCCTGTGGATCTGGCGATTCTTTTCGTACCCGGCAAGGCGGTGCCGAAAATGGTGGAGGAATGCGGGGAGCGGGGAATTCACGCGGTGATGATTCAATCGGCGGGCTTCTCGGAAACCGGGCCGGATGGCAAGGCGCTCCAGGACGAGGTGGACGCCGTCGCCCAGCGCCATGGAATTCGCGTCTGGGGCCCCAATTGCTTAGGCATGGTGGATTCGGTCAACCATAACGTGTTTTCATTCGCCGCGCCCTCCATGTGGGACGTGGGCCACATTCCCGGCAACGTGTCTTTGATCGTCCAAAGCGGCATGCTGGCGGGCGGTTTTTTGATCGACAACATGAGCCACGGAACCATGGGCATGTCCAAGGTCTGCTCCATCGGGAACAAATCCGACGTGGACGAGTGCGACCTGCTGGAATACCTGATTTCCGATCCCGACACCCAGGCCATCGGCATGTATTTGGAGGCCATCCCCCGAGGGAGGCGGTTTGCGGAGTTGTGCAGACAATCCCCCAAGCCCATTGTGGTCCTGAAGGGCGGAACGAGCACGGCGGGCGCCAAGGCTGCGGCCAGCCACACGGCCTCCATGTCTGGGGACGGGGCGATTGTCAGCGGCGTTCTCGCCCAGTGCGGGGTGGTGGAGGCCCGGGATTTCAAGCAGATGCTGGACATATGCCGGGCGTTTGGAATTACGCCGGAAATGCCGCCTGAAATGCGGGGAAGGACGGCCATCCTCACTTACAGCGGCGGCGCCGGCATCATGGCGGCGGATTTTGTGGAGAATTTCGGGCTGGAAGTGGCCGAGCTTTCCCAGGAGTCCAAAGACGCCATGGCCCAGGTCTATCCCGACTGGATGCCCGTGGCCAACCCTGTGGACCTGTGGCCCTCCGTGGAAAAAAACGGAGCGGCGAAAACCTTTACCACGGCCATGAACGCGGTTTGCAAGGACCCCGGAGTGGACATGATTTTCCTGCACCTTCACGCCTCTGGCGGCCTCTTGGTCATGGACATCGGGGAGCTTATCGACATGGCCAAGGAGGCGGGAAAGCCCATTTTTTGCTGGCTCATAGGCCAGATGGAGCCCGCCAGGGACATGCATATTCTGGCTCAAAAGCTGGGAGCGCCCACCTACCGGGAGCTCTCCCGCGCCGTGGAAAGCATGAGTACGGTGCTTGGGTGGTATAAAAGCCGGGCCGCAGCGCCTTGCGGCGTGGATTTTAGACCTGAACCGGTCAAGGCGCGATGCCGGGCTATGCTGGACGGCAGAAGGGGCGCCCTGGACGAACATGCGTCCAAGCAAATCCTGGCCGCAGCGGGCATCCCGGTTGTGCAGGAAATCCTGGCCGCCGGACAGGACCAGGCCGTTACCGCGGCCGAAAAATTAGGCTATCCGGTTGTCATGAAAGGCCTGGCGCCGGGCATGATTCATAAAACCGAACAAGGCCTTGTGCGCCTGAACATTCGGGCCAAGCAGGAAGCCGCCCGGACCTTTGAGGACCTCATGTCCGCCATGGACGGCCAAGGCAAGGTGTTGGTGCAGCAGCAGGCTGTAATCGATATGGAAATCATCGCCGGCCTGGTGAAGGACCCTCAGTTCGGCCCTTGCGTCATGTGCGGCCTTGGGGGCGTGTACGCCGAAGTGTTGAACGACGCCGTCTTTGCCATGGCGCCCCTGGATATGGACGCCGCCCTGGCTTTGATAGGACGGTTGAAAAACCAACGCATGCTGGACGGCTTTCGGGGAGCGGCGCCGGTGGACAGAATGGCCCTTGCCGAAATCCTGGTTCGTTTGGGCGCCTTGGGCATGGAATTGGATAACATCCGGGAGTTGGATATAAATCCTCTTGTAATTTCGGAAGGAAAGCCCTTGGCCGTGGATGCATCGATAATATTATAGGCTTGTTTTTGCGAGAAAACCGCCTTTTTACAAAAAGTGGGCGCGAATGAACTCAAGGGCTTGACTCGCCTTTTTGTTTGGTATAACGAAAGTGCCGATAGCTTGTGAACTCTTTGGGCCGGGCGCCCTAAAACGCTTTGCCCTATCGAATAGCGGGCTGTCGAGAGCCCGTACTTTTAATTTTAGGATAACTTACATTAAGGAGGCTGTTTCATGGCATTCAATCCCGTTGTTGACGCTGACAAATGCGTTGGTTGCGAAGAGTGTGTGGACGTATGTCCGGTTGACGTTTACGAAATGGAAGATGGCAAATCCAATCCTGTCAACGCCGAAGAATGTCTCGGCTGCGATAGCTGCGTGGAAGTTTGCGAAGCTGGCGCCATCACCATCGAAGAGACCTAAAATTCTCTTTAAAATTAAAAAGGAGTGCACATCTTCCTACCGGAACGTGCGCTCCTTTTTTTTTGCGTGAGCAATCATGCATATTGATAACTCCCAATCATTACCCCATATGGCGGTCATTCGCCAGAGCCTGGCGGCCCACCCTCTGGAATGCATAGGGCCGGAAGTTCGTCATCAGCTAGATAAGACATTGAATTTAAAGGCTTTAATCCCCGGAGAAACCGTTGCTTTGGCCGTGGGAAGCCGAAAGATTCATGCCATTGGAGAGGTTGCCGCCGCTTGCGCCGCCTGGCTGCAGGATAAGGGGCTGAAGCCTTTTCTGGTTCCGGCCATGGGCAGCCATGGGGGCGCAACGCCCCAGGGGCAGGAGCAGGTCCTGGAAAGCCTTGGGATCGTGCAGGCCTGCCAAGGCGTTCCGGTTCTGGCGTCCATGGAAACCAAGGCCGTTGGCGCCTTAAGCTGCGGGGCGCCCGTGCATTTTTCCTCCGAGGCCCTGCACGCCGACCATTTGATCGTCATCAATCGGGTTAAGTCCCATACTAAATTCAAGGCGCCCATCCAGAGCGGTCTGTGCAAAATGCTTTGCGTGGGCCTTGGCAAGCATTCCGGGGCAGCGGCCATCCATCGGGCCGGGGTGAGGTTCGGCTTTTCCATCATTGAGGAGGCGGCCGGCCTGATCCTTCAAAAGGCGCCGCTGCTGGCCGGTCTGGCTCTGGTGGAGGACGGGCTGGGGCGATTATCCCAAATCAGGGCCTTGACCGCCGAAAATTTTATTGATGAGGAAAAGAAGCTGCTTTTAAAGGCCCAGGCCATGGCGCCCGGCATTCCTTTTGACGAGCTGGACCTGTTGATTGTAGACTGGATCGGTAAGGACATTTCGGGGATCGGCATGGATTCCAACGTCACGGGCCGGCACCGGGATCTTTCCGGAGACTTTTTCCTTCCCCCGAATCCCAAAAGGATTTTTGTGAGGGACCTCTCTCCCGGATCGGGGGGAAACGCCAATGGAATCGGGCTGGCGGATTTCACCACAACCCGGCTGGTCCGGGCCATGGATTTGAAGAAAACCTTTGTAAACTCCATAACCGCCATTTCACCGGAAAAGGCGGCGATCCCGCTTCATTTTGAGTCTGACCGGGAGACCTTGCAGGCCTGCCTGGCGACTACGGGGCTGGAGGATTGGTCTCAAGCCCGGGTCGTCCGCATCAAAAGCACGGCGGATTTGGAGATCATACAGGCTTCCACGGCCCTTAAGCAGGAAGCAAGGGCGAATTCCCGTCTGGAGTTCGAATCCGGTTTTGGCCCTATGGCCTTTGACAGCCTTGGAAATTTGGGAGGATTCAATGAAAAATAAGGACGCCGTTTTTTTTATGGAAGTGGAGACCAGTCATGGCATTGCGGGATTCGTGTATCAAAATGCCCCTTTCGCCCTGCTTAAGACCTATCTGCCCAAGCCCCAAAAGGCCCAACTGCCCAAAGAAGTGCACGCCATGAAGGTTGAGTCCTCTCCGGCGCGGGAAGCCCGGGAACTCGCCCAAAAAATCCAGGATTACTTTACGGGGTCGCCCCTGGATCCGCATTTGAATTTATTGGATTTTGAGGGGCTTACTGAGCTGCAAATAAAGGTTTTGCACACGGTGGCGGCCATCCCCTACGGCCAGGTGTGCTCCTATGGAGAAGTCGCCAGACGGGCCGGATGCCCACGGGCCGCCCGTTTTGTGGGGTCCGTTATGGCCGGCAACCCCTTCCCCATGTTCGTTCCCTGCCATCGCGTGGTGCGGTCGGACGGCAAGTTGGGAGGCTTCGGAGGAGGCTTGCCCCTTAAAGAGACGATGCTTGCGGTGGAGTCCGGGAAACATCTTGCCGGGAAACAAGG
This sequence comes from Desulfatibacillum aliphaticivorans DSM 15576, assembly GCF_000429905.1. Taxonomy (NCBI): domain Bacteria; kingdom Pseudomonadati; phylum Thermodesulfobacteriota; class Desulfobacteria; order Desulfobacterales; family Desulfatibacillaceae; genus Desulfatibacillum; species Desulfatibacillum aliphaticivorans. The sequence goes on from NZ_AUCT01000036.1 coordinate 52,250, forward strand.
GGTGTGATAAAAACATATATGTTTTTTTAGTTAGTTACAATTTTTAAGAGGTTTGGTTTGAAACAATACGTTATTGATCAGCTGCGGCCCAATGATTATGAAGCATTGAAAACATTTATGGATGAAAATCATGGGCCCGCCCAAATGGGCGGCATCTATTGGATTCCCGTCAATGAAGAGCTTCTGACGCCCATCCAAAAAGAGCACACGGACTGCCAGCCCTATTACTTCGCCCTGGAGCTGGATTACACCACCCTGAGCGCGGAGTTTCTGGTTCGCACCCTGAGCCAGGTCAAATGCACCTGCATGGGTTACGCGGATAAGCGGCAAAGGGAATGGATGATGGATTTTGTGGACGCCACGCTGGAGCGTTTGGGAATCTCCATCTGACTTTAGGAATAATGAACCCCATAAGAAAGCGAACAACGTCATGACGCCCCAGGATACTCCTGAAAAGTCCATCCCTCTGAAAATCATCCCATTGGGCGGTCTGGGGGAAATCGGGCTGAACATGACGGTCTTTGAGTATGACGGCGTCATCCTTGTGGTGGACTCCGGGCTCATGTTTCCCGAGGATTACATGCTGGGGGTGGACATTGTCATCCCGGACTATGAATACCTGAGGGAAAACAAGGAACGGGTGGCCGGCATTGTCCTGACGCACTGCCATGAAGACCACATTGGCGCCCTGCCCTTTTTGCTCAAAGACATCCCCGCCCCGGTTTACGCCACGCCCTTCACCATAGCGCTGGTCAGCCACAAGCTGGAGGAAAAAGACCTTCTTTCCCGGGTTGATTTGCACGAAATCAAGCCGCGGGAGAGCTTTTCCATCGGGCCGTTCCATATTGAATTCGTCAGAGCCTCCCACAGCGTGGTGGACGGCGTCAGCCTGGCCATCAGAACGCCTGCGGGATTGATCATTCACACCGGGGATTTTAAAATCACCCACGGCCAATTGGACGATGAAGCCACGGACGTGAGCCGTCTGGCCCAATTGGGCGAGGAAGGGGTTTTGGCCCTTTTATCCGACTCCACCAATGCGGAAAAGGAAGGATACACCCTTTCGGAAAGCGAAATCGGCGCCACCCTGGAAAAGGCGGTGCGGGACAGCTCCGGCCGGGTTATCGTGGCCCTGTTCGCCTCCAACGTGCCCCGGCTGGCGCAGATCGTGAACATCGCCGCAAAAACCGGCAAGAAGATCGTCTTTAACGGCCGCAGCATAGAGGTGAGCATGCGCATCGCCCAGGAGCTGGGGTACATCAACGTCCCGCCGGGCATGCAAATCGACGTTTCCGAAGTCAAGAATTACGAAGATAACGAGGTTTTGCTCGTCACCACCGGCAGCCAGGGGGAACCCATGAGCGCCCTGGCCAGGGTCGCGGCCGGCGCCCACAAGCAGATCAAAATCAGGGACGGAGACACGGTCATCCTGTCCTCCAAGTTCATCCCGGGCAACGAAAAGGCCATTACCGGCATCATCAACAATCTGTACCGCCGGGGCGCGGAGGTCATTTACGAAAAGATTTCGGCCATCCATGTTTCGGGCCACGCCTTCCGGGAAGAACTCAAGCTCATGATGCACCTGACCCGGCCCAGATACTTCATGCCCGTCCATGGGGAATACAGGCACCTGTTGCATCACGCCCGGCTGGCGGAAAAAGTGGGCATCCCAAAAAATCGGATTTTGCTGGCCCAGAACGGCAACGTGGTCAACTTCATGGACGAGGTGGGCTGGATCGGCGAATCCGTGGACACGGGACGCACCTTTGTGGACGGCAAAGGCATCGGCGACGTGGGCCGCAAGGTTCTGAAAGACCGCCGGGCCTTGTCCGAGCACGGCATGGTGGTGGCCACCATGGTTTTGGATTTTGATACCGGGGTGGTCATCTACGGGCCGGAGCTTCTTTCCCGCGGGTTTGTGTTTGAGGACGAAAAAGGCCATTTGCTCCAGGACGCCCAATGCGTCATCATGGACGCTGTGGAGCAACTGGACCTGTCCGGGCCGGATCGAATCCCCCTCATAGAAGCCGCCACCCAGCAGGCCTTGCGCCGTTTTTTCAATTATGTCATTCGCCGCAGGCCCGTCATCGTGCCCCTGGTGCTGGAAGTGTAAACACATAAGGCGCGGCAATTGCGAGTAAAAGGATATCTATACATAGCGGCCGCGGCTATGCTCTGGGGCATGTTGGGGCCGTTTTCCCGTCTGGCCTTGTCGGAAGGCCTGCAGCCCATGGAGATCGCTTTCTGGCGGGCGACCCTGGCATGGGGCTTTTTCGCCGCACACGCCGCTGCGACGCGCACCTTACGTATGTCCGTGCGGGATTTTCCCATGACCGCTTTATTCGCCCTTGTCGGCGTAACGGCTTTTTACGGCTCCTACCAAATAGCTATTCGCGCAGGGGGCGCCGCCATGGCCGCGGTGCTGCTTTATACGGCGCCTGCGTGGGTTTGTGTGATCGCCCGATTCACCTTCAAGGAACGGTTCACCCGCCCTAAAATCCTTGCCTTGGCATTCACGCTTATTGGAGTCGCCTGCGTTGCGGGCGGCGGGGGGAGCATCCAGGTTACTTGGTCCGGGGTGTTGTTCGGACTTACCGCAGGGTTTTGCTATTCGCTTTATTACATCATAGGAAAATACTTTTCAGACAAGTATACCGCCCCCAACCTTTTTTTGTACATGCTGCCCATGGGCGCCATAACCCTCTTGCCCTGGGTGGAGTTTTCCCATAAAAGCCCCACTGCCTGGACGGCTTTGTTCTGCATAGCCGCCCTATGCACCTACGCCGCTTATTTCCTTTACTACATCGGTTTGAAGCATCTGGAAGCGTCCCGGGCCGCCATCACCGCCACCATTGAACCGGTGGTGGCTGCGGTGGTCGCCTTTTTCTGGTGGGGCGAGTCTTTCGGCCTCACTGCCTATGCGGGCAGCGCCTTGATTTTGAGTTCGGTTTTATTGATTATACGCGACAGGGATGCAGGGGATTGAGGGAAGTTTTTCCATTCTTACAAGAATAGAGACGGATATAAACTATTGGAGAATGTTGCGCGTAGCGCCATCCTAAAGTTTTTGCCCCTCTTTTTTCAAAAAGAGGGCCGCCGGAGGCTATTTTTGCAGCAGTTTAATTCTCCAGAATCTTGGCTATGAGGGCGTCCCGCTCTTTGGGGGACAGGTAGGGCTTCATCCTCACCTCGCGGATTTTTTCCTCGCGTTCGGTTTTTCTGGCAAAAGCCTGTTGGGCCTTTAAAAGCAGTTGGTCAATGCCGCAGGGCTTTTCCAGATAGTCAAAAGCTCCGTGCTTTACGGCGTCCACGGCGGAATCGATTTCCGCATGACCTGTAAGAATAATGACCTCCACAAGGGGATGGGCCTTCTTGATTTCCTTCATGGCCTGGACGCCGTCAAGGTCCGGCATTCGCCTGTCCAGGAGAACGATGTCTATGGTCCGGTTATTTTCCAGTTGCGATAGAGCCTCCGCCCCGGAAAACGAGCAATCCACCGTAAAGCCCCGCGCCTCCAGGCGCTGGGCCAATGCCTCCACGAAGACTTTTTCGTCATCCACCAGAAGAAAATGTGCGCCGCCCATGAGCATCCTCACCCGCCTGAATTGATCGCTTCCAAGACAATATCGTTGAGTTCCGGGAAGTATTGTTTTTTTTGAGCGGCATCACGGATGCGCGCCATCCAGTGAATGAACGAACCCGCATTTTTCAATGTGTGGTCGGCGTTTTTGGGATTCCCCTTTTCCGCGGCTTCCCGGATTCCCTCAAGAGCCTGATCGTCGCCGGGAAAATAGGTGGGGATTACGCCTATATCCCTTGGCATTGCTTCGAAAATCCTGCGGGAATGTCTTTCCCGGTCGCAGTCCTCCAAAAATTTATCCAGGCTGAAAAAGTTAAGGCTGCCTAAGGCGCCCATGGCATGCCGCACGATGTGCACTCCGTATTTGCGCAGCGTGTTTCGGCTCAATTCGGAGTCCAAAAACGCCTGGGGCGTCACCTCGCTGAGGCTGGTGCTGCCTCCGGTCTGGGCGGAAGGAAAATGGGCGATCCAGGAGTTAATCCTCGCCATGGCCGCATTGATGAGCGTTTGCTGGGGGGAGCTGTACGCCAGGGCGCCGTCCGCCCCGACGACGCTGGGAATGCCGCAATGTACGCACTCTATACCCGGATTAACGGTCTGGGCGATGACCATCATGAAGATCACCTGGGCATGAACCTGGGTCAGGAAAGCCTCCGGACTGCCCGGGGCGGAGACGCCCGCAATGCTTTGATCGATGAGCAAAAGGTTGTTTCCTATGCGGGCGCTGCGCAGAAATGGCTCCACCATGTTATCCATGGGGCTCAGGGAGGTTATCAGGCTCGTGCCGTCGAGCCATCGATCCTTGCCTTTTAAAAACGCCGCTTCATCATCGCTCATCGTATTGGTGGTGATCATTTTGAGCCCCGGAAAATTTTTTTCCATCAATTGAGCGACCTCGAACAGGGAAATGCTCATGTCGCAGGCCACCGGCAGGCTGAAAATCCCCACAACATCTTGCTGCTCCCCCACCGCAGAAGCGATCTTTTTGTACTCCTCCCGATTGGCTTGGCGCAGTTCATCTTCGCCAGCCCGCTTTAAAAAGGGCGAAGTCGCGCCAATGCCGAAGGTGTTTTCCCCCGGATCTCCGGCCATTTTTCGGGGCGTCCGTTCCAGGCAATGATCGATGTACTCTTGTTTCAAGGGGATGAACAGCGCCGTTTCATTGTCGAAATCCACGGCGTCGGCTTCCAGCAGAAGATCCATTAGGGACTGATTTCCGACTATGTTAACGCCGATTTCCGTCAGCACCCGCTTTGCGTTTTCATCGATTCGCCGGTAAATTGCCTTCTCAGCAATCAGGTCGTCGATGTCCTCCATACGGCGCCGCGTTTTCTCCAGAACCGCTTCATCGTCGGCGTAACGCAGGATGTCCTCGTAAAGGGCCTTGGCCCTTTTGAATTGAGCCTCCTTTTCCAGCGCTATGCCCTTTTTAAAGGCTTCAAAAGCCTGCCTGCTCATTGAAATGGCTCCTATTCTTTTGGAATATCGGCTCTCTGCGATAGTTGCGCGAAGCGCCGCCGTTAAGTTTTCCCCCCTATTTTTCAAAAAGAAGGCCGCCGGAGGCTGCTTTTTCAGCAGTTCCATTTTTCATGGCAACTTGGCGTTTTTAGCCGATGACGGATTCCCTGCCCACCCACATGGCGTGGAGGGGGATGAGGATGTCCGCCTCGTTTTTGATTTTTTGCGCGCTGTCATAAGCCTGGCGCACGTCAATATGCACTCCGGGCGCCACCGCCGGTCCGGCCTCGGGAAAGTTTTTCTCGTTGGCGCAAAATCCGGTGATTACGGCTTTCCCCTGTTTGGTGTTCACGCAAACGCTCTGGCCGCCCACGCTGTGGCCGGGGGAGAAAATCACGGAAATCCCGTTAAACAACTCCCGGTCGCCGCTGATGATTTCCACGTCCACGCCGTCCAGCACGTCCGGATAATACCGGTGGTCAATGGGGTGCGGATCCTGGAAAAAGTCAAACTCCGCCTGCTGGACGTAGACCTTGGCGTTTTCGCATTTGTAGTCGTTTTCGCAATGATCGTTGTGCAGGTGAGTGTGAATGATGACGTCGATGTCTTTCGGCTCCAGGCTCTGGGTCGCCAGGGCGTCCTCGAACTCCAGGATGTCCATGCCCAGCTTTTCGCCCAGGTCGTCGGCGACCACGAACTGCTCCAGGCCTGTGTCCACAAGGATGTTTTTGTCTCCGCCCTTGATGACAAAGACGTAGATGGGCAGGTAAATGCGTTTTCCGTAATCCCGCAGATAGGTCATGACGCCCTGGTCGGTTTCGTTTACGCCCACAACCAACGGATGAATGGTGTATTCTTTCATGACGATTCCCTTTTATTTGATTAATATTGTTTGGTTAATGGTTGATGCAATCAATTGAGCATTTTCAGCCTTAATTCCGAGGTCAAGGCGCATAGCGATCCGGCAAAAAACCTTCAAACCACGGAAAGCACGGAAGCCACGGAAATAGTCTGTTCCGCGCCTTCCGTGTCTTCAGTGGTTAAAAAAAGGGCCTAAAAGTTTATGTTTTAAGAAACATCCCTAACTTTTTTAGTACGTCTCCGCAAACTTCCGGGGAAGTCCTTCTGTGCCATGGACTGCTATTTCTGTATGATAAATGGGATGGGTGGAAATTTTCAAGGAGAAAAAACGGCCGGGGCGGTGAGGCCTTGCGCTTTGCCCTGGCCGGAGAGTTTTATAGTTTATCCAGCATGCCTTTGACGACGGCATTAACACAAGGTTTGATAATAGTTAGTCGATTATGCAAAGACGTCCCCAAGAACGAGGAGAAAAAACGGCCGGGGCGGTAAGGCTTGGCGTTTTCGCCCCGGCCGGAGGGTTTTTATAAATTGTCCAGCATGCCTTTGACGACGGCATTAACACAAGGTTTGATAATAGTTAGTCGATTATGCAAAGACGTCCCCAAGAACGCACATAAAATTATAGCTCAAATTCATCCATGATTTCAAGATCATATAAAGTTAGTTACTTAGTAAGGGACGTCCCCTTCTTTACGTCCCCTTCTTTATGTTCCGCGCCTTCCGTGTCTTCCGTGGTTAAAAAAGGACCTAAAAGTTTATGTTTTAGGAAACATCCCTAACTTTTTTAGTCCGTCTCCGCAAACTTCCGGGGAAGTTTTTTTGCCATGGGCTGCTGTTTTTGTATGATAATGGGGATGGGCGGAAATATTCAAGGGGAAAAAACGGCCGGGGCGGTGAGGCTTGGCGCTATGGCCCCGGCCGGGGGGTATTTATAGTTTGTCCAGCATGCCTTTGACGAGGTTCTCAAGCACAATGAAACTTAGTCAACCTGGAATTATAGCTCAAAATTCAGCCATGATTTCAAAATAATAAAAAGTTAGTGAGTTATGCAGGGACGTCCCCAAGAATATGTGCAGGGACGTCCCCAAGAATACCCACGTCCCCAAGAATACCCATAACAGCTTAGTCCACCCTGTAATCTCCTAATAGTAATTCTTTCATGTCTCCATTCGACTTAAAACTCATAATAAGAAGATATGGAGCGAGAAACATGATGCCCCCGAAAAAGCCCATAATGCCCAATATGATACCCACCATAGAGAAACTGTGTCGCCATGCGAGCCATAACCCGGAAAGCGTCAGGAAACACATAAAGTCAAAATTGAACTGTCCAGCCCAGGTCATGGCCGCCATGTCTCCAAAGAAGACAGGGAAAAGATTCCATCCATGGTTTTGAATCACAAGTCCCGTAAAGAGCAGGATTGCGATTGTAAAAATGCCCAATAAAATACGAAACACCGTCATTGTCTTTCTCCTTTCAAAATAAGGTTGCCCTGAGTTCTTGTGAATGGTAACCCTTAAAGGTAATGATGTCCATTACCTGGGAGGTAAAATTTATGCTGAATTTTGTGGGCGCCCATAAAAAGACGGAATCCGTGGGGGACATGCTTCGGCTATGGAGAAAGCACAATAAGGTCAGCCAAATGGATTTGGCTTTGGAGGCCGGTATTTCTTCAAAGCATTTGAGTTTCGTGGAAACGGGCCGATCGAAACCAAGCCGGGAATTGATTCTTAAAATTGCCGGCTGCCTCAAATTGCCCTTACGACAAAGAAACGCGCTCTTAATGGCCGCCGGTTTTGCTTCCCAGTTTAGAGAAGAGCCCTTTGAAGGGGAAAAGATGTCCATGGTTAGGAGCGCTCTGGAGAGGATCTTGCAAAAGCACGAACCTTACCCAGCCATCGTGATCAATGCAGCCTACAAGATTTTGATGAAAAACTCAGGCTATAAGCAGGTCGTGAAAACCCTGGTAGGAGAAAACGTCTTCAAAAAGTATGACAATGTTTACCGGATGGTTTTTGCAGAGGACGGCTTGAGAAACTACATCATACACTGGCCTATGGTTGAACAGTTCATGATGAATCGCCTGCTGGGAGAGGCGGTTTCGACCCAAAACGAAGAATTGATTGATCTCTACAAAGACATGTCCAAACTTAATATACATGATTCTATAGTGGATGCAGATATTGACGCCGATATGCCAATCATGATTCTGACATTTGAGAAGAACTCTGTTAGGGCGAGTTTTTTCACTACCATAACAACCCTTGGCACACCGCTCGATCTAACCACTCAGGAATTGCGAGTGGAGCTGCTCTTTCCTGCAGATGAGGCTACCAAACAATTATTTTGCGCTGCGATTTAGTTTTTCGGAGTTGCCATTTTTTGTGTTTTTGAACAAGGGCTCCTGAATCCGAGGGGCAAGTTAGCGCAGGCATGTTTGATTGTCGTGGAATGGTCTTCCGGGAACACTTTAAGAAAGGTCCTTGACTTTATAGATAAGTCTCAGCAAGTTTTTGGGGACGTACTTTTACGACTTGGACCGCTGTTTTTGTATGATAATGGGGACGGGCGGAAATATTCAAGGGGAAAAAACGGCCGGGGCTTTGAGGCTTGACGCTTTGGCCCCGGCCGGGGGGTATTTATAGTTTGTCCAGCATGCCCTTGACGACGGCTTTGGCGTCATCGGCCTTTTCAAAGGGCGGCTTGCCGTCCAGGTCCGCCTCGATCAAGGCGTCGTCGTAGGGGATGAATCCCAGGAAGTCAAAGTCCGGCAAATTCTTTTGCAGGAACTCCTTGTCCTTGTCCCCACGGATTTTATTGCCCACCACCGCGATGCGGGATAGCTTGATTTCCGAGGCAAGCTGACGGATATGCCTGGCCGTCTCAATGCTGCGCCTTCCCGGCTCCACCACCACGATGAGCTTGTCCACAGCCATGGCCGTGGCCCGGCCCAGGTGCTCGATGCCGGCTTCCATGTCCAGGATGACCACTTCATCCCTGGCCAGGATCACGTGGTTGATCAGAGCTTTCAGCATGGTGCTTTCCGGGCAGATGCAGCCGCCGCCGCCTTTTTTCACGCCGCCCAGGCGCATGAGCTTGATGTTGTTCAGCTTGGCGGAGAGAGCCTCGGGCAGATCGTCGACGCGCGGGTTGAGCTTAAAAAAGCCGCCTACGGAGCCGGGCTTCGCCTCGGTTCTTTCGTAGATCAGCTCTTTCATGTCTGAGATGGGTACGACGTCTTCCGCGCCGGGAACGCCTACTGCGGAGGCCAGATTGGCGTCCGGGTCCGCATCAATGGCCAGAACCTTTTTCCCTTGTTCGTCAAGGGTTCTTATAAGGAGCGCGGAGAAGGTTGTTTTTCCCACGCCGCCTTTACCGCTAACAGCTATTTTCATGGCATGTCCTTTCTTGGCATCCAGTTGGAATTCAAAAGCATTGCTACGGATTAATATAGGACCCATTTTGCGGAATGGCAAACTGAAAAAAAGAAAATCAAGGAGCGGCGAGGCCCTTCAATCGCTTGAACATATTGCCGCTGCGGGTAATTGTGTGCTATGGATATACCCTGTCATGAAAGAAAATGCCGGTAAAAATTGGCAAACGCTCATAGTCGCGCTGGCGCTCTGCCTGGGTTTCCTTCAAAGCGCATCAGCAGGCTCTTTGGTTTATACATCCAAGGTGGAGCGCATGCCTGATTTGGGCCAACACAACGGCATGGGGCTTCTGCCCTATGATGGGCGGGGCTATTGCGCGGCTGCGGCGGTTTCCAACGGAATCATGTGGTTTTTCCTGAACGGCTATCCGGCCATAGCGGAGGACCACGGGCAGGAGGATATCACCCACGCCCGCCTGGCCGCTTTGCTGGGAAGCGGCCGTTATATGAAAGTCGATCCCCGAAAAGGCGCCAGTCCGACCTACGTCATGATCGGCCTGAAAAAATATTTGGAGGACCGCGGCTTCGGCTGGGCGACCATCCAATACCAGGGTTGGCGCAAGCACCCCAAGGCCTTTCATACGGGCGTTATCCAGCCGGACCTTGACTGGATCAAGAAAGGCCTGACAGGGCCCGGCGCGGTCTGGCTGAACGTCGGCTGGTACAATTTCGACAGGGCGACGTCCTCTTACATCCGGGTGGGAGGCCATTGGGTCACCCTGGCGGGGTACGGGGAGGACCGGGAAGGGACGCCGGACCCTGAGGTTCTCATTATTCTTGACCCGGCTTTACGGAGGACGGTTCGCGGGCCTGTCCCAATTTACGTGAAGGCGAAACAAATTGAAGCCTTGCCTTCAGGGATTAAACCGGCCATATCCCTAATCCGCAGCCTGGGTTATATTGACAAAATGACGGGCGCCAACGATGAAACCATCGAAGACGAGGACGCGTCTTCCATGACAGCGGTCGGTTTTTACAAGCTGATCGGGGAGTTGAAGACAGCCAATCGCGCGGACTTCGCCCTGATAGACGGGGCTGTGGTTCTCAGGCTTGACCAAGGAAGGCGCAGGCTTCGCAGATAGCCTTTACCGGCGCCGGCCTGCATTCATTTTATTGGAGTCATTTATGCGTATTTTTCGTTGCTCAGGAACGGCATTATTATCCATCCTGGGATTAGTATTTTTATTTGCAGGTTCAGCCCAGGCGCAAGACAATTACCGCACCTCGTTTTTCAACCAAAAATGGCTGGACACGGTGGTTTCCATCGAGTTGGACAAGCCGGGCAAGGACCCCGTGGCCGCCGGAACGGGTTTTTTGGTGATCACCGAAAACAAGCATATTTTGTTAATCACAGCCAAGCACGTTGTGTTGAATGAAGAGCGTGAAATCAGGTCGCACATGGCTTATCGTTTTAACATCCAGGGCGGGGACAGCACCCTGATCGGCGATGCGGTCATGGAGGAAAAAGGGTTGGGAAAGTGGTTTGTCTCCGGCCCGGACGACCTTGCATGCCGGTTTGTCGTGGTAAAGGATACTTTTGAGGCCACTGCCATTCCCCAGAGCCTGTTTTTAAATCAGGAGGACGTGCAGGCGGGGGCCTCCATCATGATTCTGGGATATCCTTTGGGGCTTCGGTCGTTTGGAAATTCCAAAGCCATCGCCAGGTCCGGCATTGTGGCAAGATCCGATGAAACGGGCATCATCGCAGACGCCTTTGTTTTTCCCGGCAACAGCGGAGGGCCGGTCCTGTACACGCCGCCAATCAAAGTGGGAGGCCCTCTGACCATGCCGCTTCTTAACGAAGAACGGCTTGTCGGGCTGGTGTACGGCCTGATCCCATATTTGGAGCCAGCCATCAGCGAAATGACCAAAAGGCGGCGCGTAATCTTTGAAGAGAACTCCGGACTGGCCAGGGTCGCCTCTGCGGACGCCATCCTGGAATTGATCACCAGAGAGGATGTGACTCAATTTGAAAATACGATTCCGGACAATCTCACCTTGGAAGGGAATTAACGGCAGGAGGAGTGCATGGCGGATGTTTTTTTAAGCACTAAGCAGGTTGCTGAGTTCCTGGATGTAAACGAAAAAATGGTTTACACGCTGATTTCGGAAAAGGGACTGCCGGCCACCAAAATCACGGGCAAATGGAAGTTTCCCCAGCGGCTCGTGGAAAAATGGCTGGAGAAGCACATCATCAACAACCCTTCTCCCAGAGCGGACGTCACGGCCTCCGGCCTGCTGGTCTTTGCTGGCAGCAACGATCTTTTACTGGAGCGAACTTTCGCCCTTTTCAACCGGTCGCACAAGGATTATCTGGCGGTATTCGCCAACGTGGGAAGCATGGGCGGCATCAATGCGCTGAACAAGGGTTTCTGCCATGTGGCGGCAAGCCATCTCATGCAGGAGGACGGGTCCGAGTACAATTTTCAATTCGTTCCTGAAAAATTTGGGGGCGATCCTCCGGCCGTCATCAATTTCGCCATGCGCGAGCAAGGGATTGTGGTCGCCAAAGGCAATCCTATGGGAATGGAAGGGATCAAGGACCTGGGCAAATCCGGAGTCAGGATAGTCAACCGGCCTCTTGGCACGGGCACCCGGCTGCTTTTTGACTCGGAGCTGAAAAACGCCGGAATCAAGCCGGAAAAACTAAAGGGCTACAATCACGAATGCAGGAGCCATTTGGAGGTCGCCCTGGAAATAGCGGCGGGCAATGCGGACGCAGGCCTTGCCATTCGGCCCGCTTCCAACCTGCTTGGACTGGACTTCATCCCATTGCGTTGGGAACGTTTTGACCTGCTTGTGGGGCGCGATAGGTTCTTTGATAAAGGGGTCCAATCATTCCTCGGCCTGCTCCAGGAGCCTGAGTTTAGAAAGATTGCTGAAAAATTAGGTGGATATAGTTTGGACATTTGCGGCAAAATCGTTTATCCTCAGCCTGTCCGTAGGTCCAAAGAGTAGTTTTGGACCTACTTCGCCGCTGCGAGGTGCAATGGCTTGAACCGATATGAAATCAATCAAAAAGTGAAGACCTCCCTGGTCCGCAACGCTGTGGATCTGACGCAAATCAGTTATTCCTGCTCCGGCTCCACCGTGCATTTGTGGGGGATTTTGAAAAAGGATCCCGAGGGGGACTTCACGCCGAATAACGTAGAGCTTCTTTTCCGGGAGATCTCCCGGCTTCCCCAGGTTCGCAGGCTTCAGGTGGATTTGGAGAACTGGGATATTCAAAAGTCCGACGGCGGTTGGGCGGCGACCCCCTTGAAAAAAACGAAACAGGAAGAGGATGCTCGAGCCAGGGCGAAAGGCTCAGGCGGCGGGGAAGACAAAACCCTGGTGGTGGACAAGCAGGAAGGCATCTCTGAGGTGCTCGATGATATTAAAAAACGAATAAAGGAAAAGTCATCTTAAGGTGTTGTTAAAAAGCTTCGGTTATAGATTGGCGCTGATGTTGACGGTAATAGCGCTCGCAGCGTCCCCCACGGCGGTGCATGGAAAAATCCAAAGCTGGTCCGAGGCGGGACTGGAGGAATTGGAAAAGGGGCTTTACGATCAGGCCGTCAACTCTTTTACCAGGGCGCTTGAAATCAATCCGGCAAACTGGCAGGCCTACAATAACCGCGGGCTTGTCTACGGCATAAAAGGGGAGTTGGACCTGGCCATCCAGGATTACGGCAAGGCCATTGAAATCAACCCGGACTTCGTAGACGGCTATACTAATCGGGGCGCGGCATGGTTCTATAAAGGCAACTGGGCCAAAGCGCTGGCGGATTGCAGCAAGGCCATGAGCCTGGATTCCAACGCCATCTGGGCTCAAAACCAACTGGCATGGATTCTGGCCACCTGCCCCAAGCAAGACTACCGCAACGGAAAAAAAGCCCTGGAACTCGCAAAGCGAGCCATCTCCGCAGAAGACAACCTGCTGTTTTACGACACCCTGGCAGCCGCCTACGCCGAACTTGGAGATTTCAGAAGAGCGGTCGCCAGCCAGGAAGAGGCCATAAAGCGCCTCACACTTCAGGATTCAATCTCTCAAGACACGTTAAATGCCTATAATGACCGGCTTAACCGCTATAGAGCCGGGCTTCCCTGGCGCATCGGGTCCATTCAGAAGGTGGAGGGGCCTTTGCAGCCAGTGGCCGTCTCCATGAATACAAGCCGCTCCCCAAGAGTAACCTCCGACCGGGCGGTAGACCCCATTCAGGCGTCGCCCCTGCCCGTTCCCGCAACAAACCAGGCAGCTCCGGCGCCCACGCAGATGGAGACCAAACCGCAGCAGGTTGCGGCCAAGCCCCAAACTCAACCGGCCAGGGTCCAATCCGTAAAAAAGACTTCGACGGCCTCCACGGCGCCCAGGGGGTATTCCATTCAGGCAGGCGCTTTTTTGTCTTTCGCCAACGCAGCCAAGCAAGAGGCCTTTCTTAAGTCCAAGGGGTACGACGCAAGGACCCACGTGATCAATTCCGCGTCCGGCCGGGTGTGGCATCTAGTGCTCATAGGCGATTATCCCACCCAAAATGCAGCCAAATCGGCGGCGGGAGACCTGACCGCCAGGGAAAACATTGCCACGGCGATCTTCCCCATGGATCTCAAGTAAGAATCTAAAGTTTCGCAGATGCTATAGACATCTGGTCAATTATTGTTTTTTCAATAATGTCAAGGATGTAATTCATGACTTCAGGCTCAATTCCGTAACAAAGAACCTGCCTTGATCCCAAAAGCAATTCCTTGACCTTTTCCCATAAAGACTGGGCGACAACCAATACATTCTGATCATCGGACAATTCCCTGAAAAGCGGCCCCAC
>NZ_AUCT01000037.1 GCF_000429905.1 Desulfatibacillum aliphaticivorans DSM 15576
GTGACATCCATGACGATTTCCGGGAGTTCCACTACCTGATGGATATAAAAAGGGGCGTCTTTGCAAGGCTCCAGATGGCGGCTTCCACAAGAGCATTGGTCCGGTTTGACGTCCATGATCCTGGTGGGGGGCATAAGAGCCTGCCGATGGCCTTTATGCCCTTTTTGTCCGCCCCGCTTCTTGCCGCCTTTCTTGGATTTTTTGGACTTGGCGGGACCCTGGTAAGGAGGATCGGACGAGGGCGGTTTGCTGGAATTACCGGAGTTCTTGTTGAGCTGGGCTTCCAGTTGCTCGACTCTGGCGGCAAGGCGCTTCGTTTGTTGAACGAGAAGCGCAATCGCCTCCGCCTGCTCAGAGATAACTCTGCGAGCGAACTCAGGGGTGGCATTCCAAATCTCTTGCGGCAGGGAGTCGGGTTTCATGAAAAGACACTAGCACATAAAAACGCTAATGTCTAGTGATAATAATTCCTAAGTAGCGTTTTCTTCACCCCCCTGAACGCTTACCTTTTTTGAAGCTCAAAAGGCTTTCAGCAAGAAAAAAGGACGTATTTGGAGGCCCAAAGAACCCATCAACTTCTATGGATTTCCCGATGAACTGATCGCTAATTATCAAAACGCAGATTTTTTACACGACCTGAATCTTCAACAAAAAATCCTATTCAGAAGCATTTGTTATTTGGGCCCACTTAGGACCAAAACGGATCGGTTGTATGCATGGTCAGGCAATGAACCCGGGAGCGTCGGATTTAAGGGGGAAAATGCGGTTGCTGCCATCCTCGCTGCTCGCGACCGAAAAATCAGCCTGGGTTATAGGCTCCGAGCCAAACCTTTTGAGCAAATAGTCGCCTTAAAACTAAAAGAAATGGGGTTGATTGAAGAAATCAAGGTCAACCAATTATCCGAGTCCCGCCAGGAATACGAAGTGAGGGTGCGCACCAAAGGATCCAAAGACTGGGTCGATTTGCCGGACGTGGGTTTCGGCGTTTCACAGGTCTTGCCTGTGCTTGTGCAATGCTTTTACGCCCCTCCGGGCTCCATCATCATTATGGAACAGCCGGAAATCCATCTTCATCCTAAGGCCCAAGCCCTGTTGGCGGATGTCATGATTGATGTCATCAACTCCCGGGAAAACGGGGCGGACAGGAATATTCAACTAATCATCGAAACCCATTCAGAACATTTTCTCAGGAGGCTCCAAAGGCGAATCGCCGAGGACGCTCTGGAGGAAGATAGTGTTTCCGCCTATTTCGCTAACAACGACAGAACTCCGGCAAAACTTGTTCCTCTTGAAATTGACGACTATGGAAACATTCTCAACTGGCCGGATGATTTTTTCGGCGATGAAATGGGAGATATAACCGCCCAGGCCAAAGCGGCCATGAAAAAACGGATGAGGGATAGCGACGAGGAGGCATTGGAATGAGGCTTCCCAATAAGTGCTTGGTGGATATAAATGTTCCCAAAAACGCCAATCTTGCCACGAATCCCGATCCGGATTCTGACGCTCCCAATGCGTGCATCTTGGCCTGTGTTGAGGCTGTTGAACACGTCGTTGAAAAGCGCGGACTGGTTATTGATGATGGAGACGAAATCTTTGATGAATACAGACGCCAACTTGCCATCAAGGGACAGCCTGGAGTTGGCGATCGTTTCATAAAATGGGTCCACGACAATAGGTGGAAATTTCCAAAAACTGATCGAATCCTCATTACCAAAAAAGGCGACTCCTATTACGAATTTCCCGAGCACCCAGGATTAGAGCTTTTTGATGTTTCCGATCGAAAATTTATCGCCGTCGCCAATGCTCATGCCGATAAGCGCCCGGTTCTTCAAGCAACGGACAGTAAATGGTGGAAATGGCGACAAGCCCTGATTGAAGTAGGTATTTCCGTTTTCTTCCTATGCCCCGAGTATGTTAAGCCAAAATCGGAAAAAAAGCTGGGCAAATAAATTTTGATTTCCAACGTTTGTCCCAAATCTCCTCTCCCTCTTCTTGACCATAAACCCGCCCGGTGGTAATTCCTTTCTCCGAAAGGAGTGCGAACCATGAATATTCGTCCATATGAAGATAAAGACTGGCCCAGGATATGGGAGATTGTCGGAGAGGTGTTCAGGCAGGGGGAGACCTACGCCTATTCCCCGGACATCACCGAAGAGGAAGCCCATCACGCCTGGATCGAATATCCGGCCCAAACCTTTACGGTGGAAGACGATCAGGGAGCTATCCTCGGCACCTATTATATCAAGCCGAATCAGCCGGGTCTGGGCGCCCATGTGTGCAATTGCGGCTACATCACAGCGCCGGAAGCCCGGGGCAAGGGCCTGGCGCGGGCCATGTGCGAACACTCCCAGGACCAAGCCCGTAAAATGGGATTCAAGGCCATGCAGTACAATCTGGTGGTCTCCACCAACACCGTGGCCGTGGATTTGTGGAAAAAGTTAGGCTTCGAGGAAATCGGCGTGCTGCCCAAGGCTTTCAATCATAAAAAGCTGGGCTTTGTGGACGCTTTGATATTGTATAAGCTGCTGGACTAATCCCTTTGCCGATGTTTAGGGATTTCATCCCAACCCCAATATTACAACCGGGAAGGCTCTCGCGCTTTCCCAAGGATGCATGGAGCAAGCGCTATGAAAAAATCCTTTATCCTGCTGATTGCACTCATTGTTTTTCTGCTTCCCGGATGCTCTCCCAGCTTCAACCTGTTCAAGGACGCTTCCGATCCGCTGAAGGAGCACGCCGTCTCCGGCGAGGGCAAAGACAAAATCCTCATGATCACCGTGGCCGGCGTTATTTCCGACACGCCTTCCAACGAGCTTTTTTCCTCCAAGCCCAGCGTGGTGCAGGAAGTGGTTTCCCAGCTTCGCATGGCGGAGGAGGACGACGCCGTCAAAGCAGTGGTCATCAAGGTGGACTCCCCCGGGGGGACGGCCACTGCCAGCGATATCCTGTATCATGAGATTAAGGAGTTTAAGGAAAAAACCGGCAAAAAGGTCATGTGCGTGTTCATGAACGTGGCCGCGTCCGGCGGATATTACATGTCCCTGCCCGCGGACCGCATTGTGGCTCACCCCACAAGCATCACGGGCTCCGTGGGCGTCATCATGGTGCAGCCCGCCTTTAAGGACCTGATGGATAAGGTCGGAGTTGGGATGCGTGTGAGCAAGTCCGGCAGAAACAAGGATATGGGCTCCCCCTTCCGCGATCCCACGGACGAGGAAGTCCGGCTGCTTAACGGCGTGATCAATGATCTGGCCGAACAGTTTGTGGGACACGTGAAAGATCACCGCAACCTCACCCCGGAAGCTCTGGAGGAAGTCCGCACGGCCCGGATCTTTGTGGCTTCCAAAGCCCTGGAGCTTGGCCTGATCGACGAGGTGGCCTATCTGCCCCAAGCTATTGATGAGGCCAAGGAAATGGCAGGAATCCCCGAGGACTCCAAAGTGGTGGTTTATCGCCGTTCCAAAATCGCCAACGACACGGTGTACAATGTCGCCGGGTCCCAAAGCAGCGCCAAAGGCGCCCTGGTGAACGTCAACTTCCCCATGGGGTACTCCGACCTGCCCATGGGCTTTTATTATTTATGGGCCCCTGCAGCCCAATAGGAAGCAGCATGCAATACAAAGCAGTTATTTTCGATCTGGATGGAACCCTGTTGAACACTCTGGACGACCTGGCGGACTCGGCCAACCGTGCCCTGGCCGCCAGGGGCTTCCCCACATACACGGTGGACGAGTATAAATACTTCATCGGCGACGGCGCGGAAATGCTGGTGCGCCGCGCCCTGCCCGAGGGCGCTCAGGACGACGACGCGGTCTTCGGGGTGCTGGACGCCTTTAAAGAGGATTACAGCCGCAACTGGAACGTTAAAACCCGCATTTACGAAGGAGTGAACGACCTGCTCACCGCCGTGGACGGCATGGGCGTCAGAAAAGCGATCCTTTCCAACAAGCCCCACGAGTACACCCTTTTATGCGTGGAGGAATACTTCGCCCCCGGAACCTTTGAAATGGTCCTGGGCATGCGGCCTGAAGTTCCCAAAAAGCCGGACCCGGCGGGGGCCTTTGAAATCGTTCAATCCCTGTCCCTCAAGCCCGAGGAATGCGTGTTCCTGGGAGACAGCTCCACGGATATTCATACGGCGAAAAACGCCAACATGCTGGCCGTAGGGGCCTTGTGGGGATTCCGGACGGCCGACGAACTCACCCAGGCCGGCGCCCAGGTGGAAATCCGCACCCCCATGGAATTGATGAACCACCTGAAAAGATAGGATCACATCGGGGCGGCGCTTTCTTGACATTAGCCGCCCCGAATCTTATTTTGTACATATGCACTCCCTCTGCGCTTTAAGAAAATGCGCCTCATTTTCCTTGCTGTTTTTATTTGTTTCTACGCTTGTTTTTTCTCCTTCAAGCTCCCGTTAAAAATCGGACAATTTGCTGCAAACCTGCTTCATGGACCGGGCTCCGGGGTTTTTGAAAAAAGTCAGGAAGGTGGGCTGCCTTCCCGGCTGAAAGCTCCGGAAATTTGGCTGAACACCGCAAAACAAAGGAGGCGCCTTATGAAAGCAGGAATCTTTTTTACGGGATCGGGACCCATCCTTCTCTTGACATCCTATGAGACATTGGATGATCCCCAACTGGTGGAAAAACTGGAGACAAAGGGCATCAAACGGTACATTGCTTTTGAAGTGGACGAGGAAAAGGTCCGGGAGCGGTACGGGATGCACTATAATCTCGTGATGAACGACCTGCGGCAAGCCAGCGACCTGCGCGTCCTGGACTATGACGGGCACCATGTTTTCAACATGTTCCGTTTTGACGAAATGCATCCTCCGGTGAAGCACGATGCATGATTCCTCCCTCCCCAGGGAAGGGCTTCCAAAATCAAACAGGGGGAGGCCTCAGCGGCTTTCCCCTCTCAAACCGTCCTGCTATCCGGCGATGCCGAATTCGATTCTTGGATTCAGGGCGTGCCCCGGCCTGAACGCGCTTGGCGCGTTCCAAAGGCGCCCACAGGGGGGCGCGGCTACACTGCTTCTTAAACCTCAAAGGTTGCATTTGATATGCTGCGGCGGCTTGCCTTGCCTGATTATATTTTCTGATATTTGCCGTTGGAATGAGCCACCCTGCCCTGGCTTTGGAGTTCATCCAAATGGCTGGAAATCATGTTGCCTTCAAAAAAGGCGTAAAGGAGTTCCCCGCCGGGGAAGTATTTTTTGTAAAGGGGCTTTTCGGCCAGGATTTCTTCAAAGGACTTGGGGGAGTCCAGGGCGTCCAGGACGGCTTTTTCGTTGCGGTCCAACAGGCTTTTAAATTCAATGAGCGCCTGCACCGCGTTTTCCGTCACCGGCGGCTTGTGGGAGCTGGCTACGATAGCGGGCTCCAGGGCGATGAGCTTGTCCATGGAATGTCTAAAATCGTTGATGTCCGCCTCGGGATTGCCGTAGAAAGGGCCAAAGCTGGTCATGTCGATGTCAAAGGACAGCAGAATTTTGTTTTCAGGCTCCCAAAAGCAAAAATGGTCCGCCAAATGCCCGGGGCAATGAATCGCCTGAAGCGTTATCCCCCCAAAGTCCAAAAGGTCGCCGTCCGAAAACACGCCGGTGACTTCGTAGTCCTGAATGCCCGTGAATTTTTTGACAAAGCCTTTCCAGAAGTCTGCCACTTCAAGATTGTCCTTGATGAGACGGGCCGCTAAAATGTCCAGGGTTCCGGTTTCCTGGGAAAGCACGTCCGGAACCATCAGGTCGATGCCTTTAAAGATGAAATTGCCCGCGATATGGTCCGGGTGGGCATGAGAATTGTACACCGCATCAATTGCAAACTCATCCCGCAGGGCGCGGCAGAGATCCAGGCCGCAGCCTGTATCGATGAGCGCGGTTTTTTCGCCTTTGATTAAAAAGGAATAGGAAAAAGGAAATCGGCCCTGGTTGGGGGCAGTGACCAAAAAGAGCTTGTCGGACAGGGGAACGAGGTCCAGGTCGGGCATATTCTCCTCAAAATAAAAAATCCCCGGGGAACGGGCCCTCAGGGATTTATTGGTCGCTGGTAATGGAGGCGTAGGCGCTGTGGTTATGGATGGACTCAAAATTCTCGGCGCTTACGGAAAACCACTTGATATTTTTGTCTTGCGAAAGCACACAGGCAATGTCGCGCACCACGTCTTCCACAAATCTGGGGCGGCGGAACGCCCGCTCGGTCACATATTTTTCGTCCACCCTTTTCAGGACCGAGTATACGTCGCACGAGGCCGCCTTTTCCACCAGTTCAATCATGTCCTCAATCCACCTGAACTTTTCGAAACGGGTGGCCAATTTGACCTCGCCGCGCTGATTGTGGGCGCCTTCGTCCGAGATTTCCTTGGAGCAGGGGCAGACCGAGGTGATGGGCACGCTGATTTCCAGGATTAAATCCACCTGGTCCTGGGCGTCGCTGGAGCCCTTAAGGCAGCAGGTATAATCCATGAGCCCCAAAGAGCCGCTCATGGGGGCTTTTTTCTCAATGAAATAGGGAAAGGTCATCTCAATGTGCGCGCTGGCTGCATTGAGGAGTTTTTTCATCTGATCCAAAAGCACGGAAAAGGTTTTGAGGGAGACCTGGGGCTTGGTGTCATGGAGCATTTCCACGAAACGGCTCATGTGGGTGCCCTTATATTCATGAGGCAGGTCCACATACATATTGATCGTGGCGACCGTGGGCTGAAATCGCTTTTCCTTGTCAAGAACCGTAATGGGGTAGCGAAGATTTTTGATTCCCACCTTGTTGATGGGCATATTCCGGTCGTCATACTGGCTTTGTACGTCAATCATATCGTTCAATTTTTTTTCCTGTATCCAGGGGGCAAAGCGATCATTACATATGATCATTTCAACAGGTAATCGGTTTTTACCCGGCTCATGGAGCGAAAAAGGTTTCCCCTGATTTTCGGATTCTGCTTATACAGCCCTTCCAGGAGCTGTTTTATTTCCTCACGTTTGGAGGCGCCGGAAGTCGGACAGGCGTTCTCGATTTCAGGCATGTTCATGGCCCTGGCGAAATAGGCGATGTTTTTTTCGTCCGTATACGCCAGGGGCCGGATCACCGTTATTTCCCCCCCGAAAAATTCCTGATACGGCATCATGGTTGCGATTTCGCCCGTATAGCACATATTCAGGAACAAGGTCTCTATCAAGTCGTCTTTATGGTGGCCAAAAGCGATTTTGGTGCAGCCCATTTCCTGGGCCAGTTCAAATATCCTCTGCCGCCTGAGCCTGGAACATAAAAAACAGGGATTTTCCCTGTTTTCATCGCTGTGCGCGCGAATGCCGAAATCGGTTTTTTCCACCCGGAGGCGGTAGTTCATGCTTTCGCAATATTGCGCGATTTGATCCGCGCTCGAGTCGTCGAATCCAGGGTCTATGTGTATGCCCTCAAGGTGGTACTTCACGGGAATTCGCGACAGGCGCTCCTGCAAAATCCACATGAGGGTGAAACTGTCCTTGCCGCCGGAAATTCCCACGGCCACCCGGTCGCCTTCCTGAATCATGTCATAGGCTTCCTGGGCTTTGCCTACCTGCCTGTTCAGGACTTTAAAGGCGCCGGTGGCGCGTTTTACGCCATGGACCCTGGCAAATCGGCTCATTACAATTCGTCGGGCATATTCTTATCCACGTAGACCTTGTCCGCTGCGATTTCACGCAGAGCCACGACAATGTCTTCGTTCTTGGGAGAACTCACCAGATATTCGGAGCCTTCGCGCATTTGCCTGACGCGTTTGGCCGCCATATGAACCAGCAGAAAACGATTGGGAACGCGCTTCAGGCAATCTTCAATGGTGATGCGGGCCATGCATCCTCCTTGTTTACAGGCGTTTAGAGCCTGATTTAAAGTTATTGCAGCGGGCGGAGATGCGCGTGCAGCGCCTCCTGACCGCCGCCAAAAAGGAATAATGCTGTTTTTTTTCGTGAATTGTCAAGCAAAAAGGCCTTTGCCCCCGGCCTTCAGCTATTGAATCTCCACGACTTCAAAATGCCTTTGGCCCCCGGGAGTCTGCACCTTGACCTCATCCCCGGGCTTCTTCCCCACCAGGGCTTTGCCTAAGGGAGAGGTGACGGAAATCTTGCCAGCCTGAATGTTGGATTCGTCCGGGCCTAAAAGCTGATAGCTCACTTCCTCGCCCGTGTCGATATTCTCAAGGACGACCGTGGCTCCAAATACTGCGGTATCCCCCTTTTGGGTGGAGGGGTCGATGACGTCGGCGCTGGCGACCTTATACTCCAACTCGGCAATGCGGCCCGCAATAAAGCCCTGACGCTCCTTGGCCGCATGATACTCGGCGTTTTCGCTCAGGTCTCCGTGCGCCCTTGCTTCTTCAATGTCCTGGATGTTCCTGGGGCGTTCCACGGTCTTCAGTTGGACCAACTCGTTTTGGAGTCTTTCCAATCCTTCGGGGGTGATGGGTGTGCGTTCCAACGCAATGCTCCTTCAAAAAAGTTGGCGGCGGACGCAATCGTCCGCCGCCTTGATGTTTTCGGACTATTTCGCCGAATTCTTGACAAAGTCTGCAATGAGATCCCCCACCTCGGAGGTGGAGAAGCCCATTTTACCGGCGCCCAGATCCTTGAGATCGTCTCTCAGAACCTTGATGATGCCTTGCTCGATCCAGGATGCAGCCTCGGTTTCGCCCAGGGTGTCCAGCATGATCTGGCCGGCGCCAATGGCTGCGATGGGGTTGATGATCCCCATGCCCGTGTACTTGGGCGCCGAGCCGCCGATGGGCTCGAACATGGACACCCCTTCGGGGTTGATGTTTCCGCCGGCGGCGATCCCCATGCCGCCCTGGATCATGGCGCCCAGGTCCGTGATGATGTCGCCGAACATGTTGTCCGTCACGATCACGTCAAACCATTCGGGATTCT
Source organism: Desulfatibacillum aliphaticivorans DSM 15576 (assembly GCF_000429905.1). Taxonomy (NCBI): domain Bacteria; kingdom Pseudomonadati; phylum Thermodesulfobacteriota; class Desulfobacteria; order Desulfobacterales; family Desulfatibacillaceae; genus Desulfatibacillum; species Desulfatibacillum aliphaticivorans. The sequence continues at coordinate 8,900 of NZ_AUCT01000037.1, forward strand.
TGACCATCCACATGCAGGTGGCGTCCACGTGGGCGTAATCCGCTTCGATGTCCGGATATTCCTTGGCCACTTCGTAAAAGACCCTTTCCCACAGATCGAATGCAAAGGTGAGAACGTTGGTCTTGCCGCACAGGGTGACTTTTTTGCCCTTTTTGTTGTTGCGCTTTTGGCAGTATTCAAAGGCGTACCGGATGCAGCGCTCCGCGCCTTTCCGCGTGTTGATGGATTCCTGAACCGCCACTTCGTCCAGGGTGCCTTTTTTCAGCACGCCGCCTGCGCCTGCGTACAAGCCCTCGGTGTTTTCACGGACGACCACAAAATCAATGTCCTCCGGCCCTTTGTCCTTCAAAGGAGTGTCCACCCCTTCGTAAAGTTTGACGGGACGAAGGTTAATATACTGATCCAAGGAAAAGCGAAGGTCCAAAAGAATGCCTTTTTCAAGGATTCCGGGTTTAACGTCCGGGTGGCCGATGGCGCCAAGATAAATGGCGTCCATGGTTTTAAGGCTATCCAGGGTTTCCTGGGTAAGAAGGTCGCCGGTTTTCATGTAGTTTTCGCCGCCAAGGGGAAATTCCACAAATTCATAGGAGATATTTCCTCTTTCTCCAGCGGCTTTTAAAACCTTGACGCCTTCTGCAACAACCTCCGGGCCAGTGCCATCTCCCCCCACTATGGCGATTTTGTGTGTTTTGGACATGAGTTAACTGCCTTTCCTCTTCCGCCCCGTCGCTGGGCAGAGTGTTGGGCCTGCATGATGCAGGCATACAAAAAATGCCGGGGCCTCCGGGAAGATTCTCCTCCCCGGCGCCTCCGGCTGGTTAATGGGATCTATTTTTACAATGCCTAATTCAAATTTTCAAGCTCTGATTTTGAATCGTCGTTTTTTGGCGGCCTCCTCCTATTAACCAAGAGCATAATGGGGCCGGAACTCACGTAAGTCAGAGCAATGAGAAACAACACCAGTTTGGGCGCCATGGCAATGAGCGCCACGAATAAAATCAGGCAAATCAACACGTAAAAATTCTTATTCCGGAACATTTCCGGCTTTTTAAAGCTATTGTACTTGACTGTGGAAACCATTAAAAAACCCAGGGCGAAAAGCAGGACCAGCATCAAAACCCGGTGGCCGGACAAAACCTGGCCGTTTGCCTGCACCCAACCCAGCTTGTCGTAAAACAAAATGGTGGTCACGGCCATGCCGGCGCCAGCGGGGATGGGCAAGCCCACAAAGTAATCGCTGCTGACCACGGCCGTTTGGGTGTTGAACCGGGCCAAACGCAAAGCCCCGCAGGCCACGAACAAGAATGCGGCCAGCCAGCCGATCCGCCCAAGAGGTTGAAGCGCCCACAAGAACATGGTCAGGCCGGGCGCCAGGCCGAAAGAAACCAGGTCGGCCAGGGAATCGTACTCCACGCCGAACTGGCTGGTGGTGTTGGTGGCCCGGGCCACCTTGCCGTCCAGATTATCGAAAACCCCTGCAATAAGAACGCAAAAAGCAGCCTTTACATAATCCCCCTGCGTAGCTGAAATCACGGCGAAAAAACCGAAAAACAAATTGAGGGAGGTTACAAAATTTGGCAGGACATACACTCCCTTGTGCATGTCAAAACGCCTTTTTCGGCCGTCTTTGTTCTTATTCTTCATGGCATATTCCCTATCACGGTTGATCCGGCGAAAACCTTGTCCCCTGGCAGTACGCAGGGGTCAAAGCCTACCGGCAAGTACACATCCAGGCGGGAGCCAAAACGAATCATGCCGAACCGCTCTCCCTTAACAACCTCGTCGCCCGGTTTAATTCCACATAAAATCCGTCTGGCCACCAGCCCGGCGATCTGCACGTAACAGATTTCCCGGCCGTTGCAGTCCAGAACAACGGCGTTGTGTTCGTTCTCCTGGGAGGCCTTGTCCAGGTTGGCCCTGAAAAACTTGCCCGGATTATATATAATCCGTTTGACCGTCCCGTTCATGGGATTCCGGTTAACGTGGACGTTGAACACGGACATGAAAATGCTGATCTTAAGCGCCCGGCCTTCAATGAAGGGATTGGAATCCACCACATTGACGAAAAGCACCTTGCCGTCCGCGGGAGAAACCACGGCGTTTTCCTCTTCAGGGGCAAGCCGGTCCGGGTCCCTGAAGAAGTAGCATGAAAACATCGTAAACACATATAGCAGCAAAGCAAGAACTTTATAATCCAGAATCGCCATTAGCAGCGTAGTAAAACCTGCTGCAAGAATAATCGGCCATCCGGCGTTGGCGATGGGCAGGGCTCTGTCGCTTGGGGGATCCGGATATGTATATTTTTCCATAATCAATCTTTCAATCTTAAGGGCGGCGCCAAAAATAATCAAGGCGAATTCCTGCCGTCGGGTTCGCCTTGCATGGGATGGCGAACAATACATCACCGGCAGGTAAGTGTCAATCTCAGTTCGTTTTTCAGAGGGCGATGCGGCCCGAATTTACACGGCCTGAGGAATTTTCGGCAGTTTGGCGTCGGACTTTCTAATGTAGGTCGCCTTGAGATCCGCAGCGCTGCATGCCTTGCCCTCTTTTATGGCCTTTGCGGCAATGTCTGCAACCACGGTGATGTCGATTCTGTTCAAGTCCTCCGGGGCGAAGCGCGCCTTACCGCCCAATTCAGCTTCAATGAACTCCCGGTACAGGGCGGCGCCGTCTCCAATAAACAGGCTTTGTTCACTGACTTCGCAAATCCATTGCTCCGGCGATTTGGCGGCTTCCGGGCTCGTTTGCACCAGCCCGTTATCGCTCGGCCGGAATTCGGCTGCATACACCTGCCCTTTCCGGGCGTCCATGGCGGCCTGAACGGGCAGGTTGCAGGGCTGGGCGGCTTTCGCCAAAGCGTATAGTGTGGACACTCCGTACACCGGGATGTTCAAGGCCGAAGCCAGCCCTTTGGCGGAAGCAATGCCGATGCGCAGGCCCGTAAAGCTGCCCGGGCCGCAGGTCACGGCCAAGCCATCCACCTGAGCCGGCTTAAGCCCCGCCTCGTTCAACACGTTTTGGACCGCATCCATAAGGCTCCTGGCATGGGAGCGGGACCGCTCCCCCTGCTCCCGGGCCAGCACCCGGCCGTCTTCAACCACAACCACGCCAAACCCCAGGGCGGCCGTATCCATGGCCAGAACGATCATTTATCTGCGGCCTCTGTCGTTTTCGCCTTGGGCTGGGTCTTTTTGGCCTTGGGCTTCGCCGCTTTTTTAGCCGGCTTTTTTTTCGGCGGCGCCTTTTTCTTTTCCGCGGGCAAGAGAGCCTTTTCCAAAACCTCATTCACGTGGCTCACCGTGATGTATTTCAGCTTTCTGCGCACCTGCTGCGGAACCTCGGACAACTCCTTTTTATTTTTCTCAGGAATAATAATTGTCTTGATCCCGGCTCTTAAGGCGCCCAGAGATTTTTCACGCAAGCCGCCTATGGGCAGCACCCTGCCCCGAATGGTCACCTCGCCGGTCATGGCGATGTCATTGGCCACCGGCCGCTCGGTCAGGGCCGAAACCAGGGCCGTGGTCATGGCGATGCCTGCGGACGGGCCGTCCTTGGGAATGGCGCCGGCCGGCACATGAATATGGATGTCGAAATTATCGAACAGATCCGGGTCTATCTCCAACTCGTCTTCGTTGGTCCGGGCGTAAGACAAAGCCGCCCTGGCCGACTCCTGCATGACTTCGCCCAACTGGCCCGTCAGCACCAGTTCCCCCTTGCCGCGCATGAGGGTGGTCTCGATGTACAGGGCTTCGCCGCCCCAATGGGTCCAGGCCAGTCCCGTGGCAAGGCCGATCTGGGGCTCTTCCTGGTCCATCTCGGGCAGAAATTTTTCCAGGCCAAGATATTTGACCAGGGAGGACGCGGTAATCTGATACGGCCCCTTTTTGCCTTCCGCGATTTTCCGGCTGACTTTCCGGCAAAGGGTTCCGATTTCACGCTCCAGATTGCGCAAGCCGGACTCGCTGGTGTATTCCGTGGCCATTTTAAGCAATGCATTGCCCGAGATGGTAATGTCCTCCGGCTTGAGGCCGTTTTCCTTGACCTGCCGGGGAACCAGGTATTGCTGGGCGATAAGCACCTTTTCGTTTTCCGTGTACCCGGCCAGATTGATGACCTCCATCCTGTCAAGCAACGCCGAGGGGATGGTGTCTGTCATGTTGGCGGTGGTAATGAACATGACGGAAGACAGGTCGAACGGCACGTTCAAGTAATGATCCGAAAAGGCGAAGTTCTGCTCCGGGTCCAAAGCCTCCAGCAAGGCGGAGGAGGGATCTCCCCGAAAATCCGCGCCGATTTTATCGATCTCGTCCATCATGAATACGGGATTGTTGGACTTGCAATGCTTCAACCCCTGGATGATGCGGCCGGGCAAGGCGCCGATGTAAGTCCGCCGATGGCCCCTTATTTCCGCCTCGTCCCGGATGCCGCCCAAAGAAAGGCGGTAAAACTTCCGGCCCATGGCCCGGGCGATGGACTTGCCCAGGGAGGTTTTTCCCACGCCCGGGGGGCCCACAAAGCACAGGATGGGGCCTTTCATTTTCGGGTTGAGCTTGCGTACGGCCAGGTATTCCAAAATGCGGTCCTTGACCTTTTCCAGGCCGTAATGGTCCTCTTCCAGAATTTCCTTGGCTTTTTTGATGTCCAGGGTGTCCTTGGTGGCCTTTTTCCAGGGAACCTCCACCAGCCAGTCCAGATAGGTGCGGACCGTGGGGGCTTCTCCCGCTTCCGGGTGCATCTGCTCCAGGCGCTTGAGTTGGCGGTCGGCCTCCTCCTTGGCTTCCTTGGGCATCTTGGCCTTACGGATTTTGTCCTGATATTCCTTGATTTCCTGGGTCTTTTCGTCCACCTCGCCCAATTCGCGATTGATGGCGCGCATTTGCTCCCGCAGGAAGTAATCCTTCTGGCTTTTGGATATCTCGTCGCGCACGCTGGACTGGATGCGGGCCTGCATGGCCGAAAGCTCCACTTCCCGGGAGACGAATCCGTTGACCGCCAGGAGGCGCTGGACCGGATCGATGGCCTCGAAAATGCTCTGGGCTTCTTCGATTTTCAGATTCAGGTTGGAAGCGACCAGGTCGGCCAGCCGTCCGGGATGGTCGATGCCGTCCAGGACCATGGTGACGTCCGGGGTGAGTTCTCCCCGAAGCCCCAAAATCTTTTCGCAGCTTTCCTTCACGTTGCGCATGAGGGCTTCGGTTTCCATATCCAAATCGCCCAGGTCCTCTTCATGAAGCAGTTCGATGCGCACCCGGAACATATCGGATTTTTTGGTGTAGCGGACGATTTTAGCCTTGGCCAGGCCCTGAACCAGCACCTTAACCCGGCCGTCCGGCAGCTTGAGTACGCGCAGAATCCGGGCCGCAGTGCCGTGCTTGAAAATTTGGTCCGATTCCGGGTTTTCCACGGCGCCGTCCATCTGGGTGGCCAAAAACAAAAAGCGGTCTTTGGCCATGGCTGCATCCACGGCGCGCACGGATTTGTCCCTGCCCACAAACAGGGGGATAATCATGTGGGTGAACACCACCACATCCCTAACCGGAAGCATGGGAAGGGTGGCGGGTATATCAAGATTCTGGTCGTCAGCATCTAGCAGTCCGACAAGATCGTCCGTATCAGTATGGGCCATTGGCTCTCTCTCAAATCTTTTGGGTTATTGGGACGTTGGCCTGCTTTGGCCGACGATAGCCCATCCGGCGGCGATTCGCCTGCCTTCAGGCTTCCCGAATGAAAAACTAATACAAAACATGCCACACTATGACAACAACAATCTTGACATTTAGAGCCCGGGAAGGCAAGGTTACAAATACGGAAAAGCTCGCAACCGGTTAGGCGAGCCGCTCCGAATTCGGCGTCCAAACAATGGAGAATGCATGTCTACAGCTCTGGTCCCGGTGCTACCCTATATATTCGTCCTCGCGTTCGGCCTGATCGTAGGCAGTTTTCTCAATGTTTGCATCTTCCGCATCCCGGAGGGGGGCATTCCGTTCAGCGAACCCCGCTCCCACTGCCCCCAGTGCAACGCCCAAATAGCCTGGTACGATAACATCCCCGTGGCGTCTTATATTGTGTTGACGGGCAAATGCCGGGCCTGCAAGGCCTCCATCTCCATAAGATATCCTTTGGTGGAGCTGGCTTCCGGAATGTTCGCCCTGGCCTGCGCCGTCAATTTCGGCTTCACCTGGGCGGCCCTGGTTTACTACCTGCTCATTGCAACCCTCCTGGTCATCACCTTTATCGACCTTGATCACATGATCATACCCAATATAATCACTCTGCCGGGAATTCCCATAGGCATTGCGGCATCTTTTTTGCTCCCGGAACTCAGCCTGGCCCAATCCCTGATTGGAGTAGCTGTGGGCGGCGGGGGCCTGTTCGCCGTATCCGAATTGTTTTACCTGCTCAGAAAAAAAGAAGGCATGGGCATGGGCGACGTCAAGCTCCTGGGCATGCTGGGGGCATTCTTCGGCGTTAAGGGGGTTTTGTTCACCATCATGGCCGGGGCCTTTGTGGGAACCTTCGTGGGGTTGATCCTCATCCCCCTGAACCGCTCCAAGGGATTGGATTTGAGAATCCCATTCGGCCCATTCCTTGCCTCAGGCGCTATCGTGTATATCTTTTGGGGAGAATTTTTGATTTACAAGTATTTGGAGTACGCTCGTGGCGGATTTTGAAAAAATTGAACACACAGCTCTTGCCGCAGCCCACGGGGCCGCCAAAGTGCTGTTGAAATATTACGGACGCGCCCGGGTGGTGAAGAAAAAGGGGGAAATCGACCTTTTAACCCAGGCGGATAAAGCCTCCGAGGAAATTATTGTGGAGGCCATTGCCAGGGCCTTTCCGGACCACGCCATCCTGGCCGAGGAAGGAAGCGGCAAGGAAGCCGATAGCGAATACACCTGGATTGTGGACCCCCTGGACGGAACCACCAATTACGCCCACGGCCTGCCCTTGTTTTCCATTTCAATCGGCCTGGCCCGGGCGGAAAAAACCATCTTCGGGCTGGTCCTGAATCCGGTGACCCAGGAGTTGTTCGTCGCCAAAGAGGGACAAGGGGCGACCCTGAACTCCAGGCCCATCTCGGTTTCCGACCAGACGGACCTTCAGGACAGCCTGGTGGTGACCGGATTTCCATACGGGCTGAAGACCATGATGCCGGAGTTGATGGACCGGTTTTCTGCCGTGCTGCCCAAGGTGCAGGGCGTTCGCAGGCTGGGCTCAGCCGCCCTGGACCTGTGTTACGTGGCCTGCGGAAGATTTGACGGATTCTGGGAGCAAAACCTTGCTCCATGGGATACCGCCGCCGGAGAATGCATCGTCCGGGAGGCGGGAGGCAAAGTCACGGACTTCGCCGAAAATGAGTTTTCCCCCGGCGGGAGCCAGATCCTCGCCACGAACGGGAAAATTCATGATGCGTTTTTACCTTTGATATGTTAAGGAAGGTGCATGGGTATTTTTTTGAAGGATGGATCGTTAGGACAGGTAATATCGTCGGACCCGACGGATTGTTTCGGAAACTTTAACCGGGGCGACAAAGTTTGCATGAAATGGTGCGCCATGCGCTTGGCATGCTGCATCGAATATGATCGTCAGATGGAGGACGAATACATCATGGAGGATGACTTGCAGCCCATGGGCTCCATGATCATGAATTAAACCGCGCCCTGACATTCTGATTTGGATGAGTCTAAAACGCCCGGACCGCTGTTTGCCAGCGGCCCGGGCTTTTTTTTTGATAAGAAGGGCCGCCCCCTGGAGCATCATCGCCAATGGAGGATCAGAGATTTTTTTACAGGGGCTTTTAAAAGTTTTAATTTCAAATAGTTAGATATACATTCCCACGCGTAGCATGGTAACTAAAAGTCGGATGGACAATGGTTGCAACTGCAGCGCAGCTGCGCCCCCCTGTATACGCCTTTGTGTGGGTGGAACAGGCAGCGCCGTTTGCTGCCTGTGTTGCGAAGCAACAAAAGGTGCGGCCTGGGAAGAATGCCGGAGCTGAGGACGGTCGGCGGGCGAATGGCGCCGGCTGAATCCCAGCTTTTGTTTGGTTTTGGATGAATCACTCGTCCGCGCAATATTTTGGATTTTAATTGTCAAATCGGTCGCACCTGCTGCGCTTGCGCGCCTAGGCAAGGAACTGCTGTGCCTGGGCCGCCCTGCAAGTTTAAAATCAAGTGCGAGGCCTGTTCATAGAGATCAAATTCAACCTGCCTGGCTTCAAGGAGCATTGTAGATTCAAGGCTTGCCCTGCTGCCTTGCAAAGGCTTCTCTTTGTGGGGGCTGTTGGGCGGGCGACGTTGGTTAAAGGCCCTTTGCTGGGTTTCGTATGGATTTTTCCTGGCTTCGATCGTCCGATAGAACGGATTCACCCAATCGGCCTTTTTTAACGCCGAACAAACTCTACCCAACCTACTATCTTTATAGGAAAAATCGTAGGTTGGGTAGAGCGTGGAAAAGGCATTTTAAAAGCCCATTTTCTGCGCCTTGATGAACTTCATTTAACTGGCTTTAATGTTCCCGCGAAACCCAACAAAAACCGCCTGATCCGCTTCGAAAAATCCGGCCTGCCGGGTCTCTAACGTCAAACGTAAATCCGACCCCATGTTTTCTGAAACCATTGTCGGGTTTGAAGTCCACCAGCGTTCTCGCCGGTGTGAGGCGTAGAGCTGGACTTCGTAACCCGACCTACAAAATCAGCCTATATTTTAACTTGTTACGTAGGTCGGGGCACGCGGAGCCATCTGGAGCATAGTAAAATCCAAAGGCCCCCGGCCCGCTGGGAATGATATGGATTCCCGAGATCCCCATGCGGAGCGACCCGACAAAATCCTTTTTAGCTACCTCACCCCCGCCAGGCTTTGGAGGATGAACAGGGCCTCTTGCGTGTCAAAAACGCCGTCGTAACCCAGGGCGTTATCCTGTTTCAGGACCCCTTCATACTGATTTACAATGATCTGCAGGCAGATGATGGCGTCTTCCAGATTTACCTCGCCGTTATTATCGACGTCGCTGGAGTTCCTGCCTAAGCAGTCGTCGCCTATGCCGTCGTTGTCGTAATCAGCCTGGTCGACGTTGGAAGTGAACGGGCAGTTGTCGCAGGGGTTTCCTACGTTATCGCGGTCATCATCGGCTTGGTCCGGATTAACGTCTCCCGGGCAATTGTCGCAAGGGTCGCCCACGCCGTCTCCGTCCGCGTCTTCCTGTAAGTCGTTGAAGTTGGAAGGGCAGTTATCGCAAGCGTCGCCCAGGCCGTCTCCGTCCTCATCCCCCTGTTGGGCGTTGGCCGTGGAAGGGCAGTTATCGCATTCGTCGCCCACGCCGTCTCCGTCCGCGTCTTCCTGGCCGGGATTGAAAATTCCGAAGCAGTTGTCAAATAAGTCGTCATCCAGGCCATCGCCGTCCGTATCGTCAAACAGGTGAAAATCAGCGCCGGAATAAATCGCATGAACCGGTGAGCTATAACAACAAACGGACGTGCCCGTCCCCGCCTGGCCATATTCATTATACCCCCAGGCCCACACCGCGCCGTCTTGGGTTACGGCCAGGGTATGCAAACCTCCGCCGGCCATGGCGACAAGGCCTGCGATGCCGGTCACCTGCTGGGGCGTCGTTTTTATCTCACTGTAATCCATCAGCCCCAACTGGCCGTAGTCATTGCGCCCCCAACTCCATACCGAGCCGTCCCGAGCCAAAGCCAGGGAGTGATTATCTCCAGCGACTATTGCGGCCGCATTGGAAAGGGCTTCCACTTTCTGCGGCGTACTTTCATCAGCCCCTAAGCCGCTGGTCCCAAGCCCTAGCTGGCCGTAATAATTATCCCCCCAGGCCCACACCGAGCCGTCCCGGGCCAAAGCCAGGGTATGATAACTTCCAGCAACTATTGCGACCACGTTGGAAAGGGCTTCCACTTTTTGCGGCGTGGCTTTATCTGTATTCGATCCACTGGTTCCCAGCCCCAACTGGCCCCATAAATTATTCCCCCAGGACCACACCGAGCCGTCCCGGGCCAAAGCCAGGGAGTGAAATTCTCCGGCGGCTAATGCAGTTACGTTGGAAAGGGCATTTACTTTCTGCGGCGTTCTTTCATCAGCCCCATCGCCGCTGGTCCCAAGCCCTAGCTGGCCGGCGCCATTGGAACCCCAGGCAAACACTTCACCGCCGGAAGTCAGCGCCAGAGAGTGGCGATAGCCCGCCGCAACAATGGGGACGGCATTGCCGCAGCCGGAGACGCCGGGCTCCGACTTGAACGGATCGTAAGGGCAGCCGTCGCAGGCGTCGCCCTTCCAATCTCCGTCTGCATCTTCCTGGCTGTAATTGGGCGTTTCCGGGCAATTGTCCATATCATCATACACCCCATCCGAATCCCCATCATCGCAAGCGTCTCCAATGCCGTCGCTATCCCAATCATATTGGTCGGGATTTACCGTTGCCACACAATTATCGCAGGCGTCGCCCAAACCATCCCCGTCGCCGTCAGCCTGGTCGTCATTGGCAACCAAGGCGCAGTTGTCGCAGGCGTCGCCCACGCCGTCGCCGTCCGTATCCCATTGATCTTCATTGGCCATAAAAGGGCAGTTATCCGTTTCATCAGGGATTGTGTCGCTGTCGTTGTTATTATCGCAGGCGTCGCCCACGCCGTCGGAATCCATATCCTCCTGGCCCGGGTTGAAGCCGTCAGGGCAATTGTCGCAGGCGTCGCCGAGACCGTCTCCGTCCGGGTCCTTCTGGTCCGGGTTGGAGACGCCTGGACAATTGTCGGAAACATCGTCGTCCGAACCGTCGGCGTCGTTGTCGTTAAACAATTGCAAGTTACCGCCGGAGTATTCCACATGGACGGGAGTGCTTGAATATACATAATCCCAGTTTCCCAACTGGCCGTATTGGTTGTCGCCGAAAATCAGCACGGTTCCCTCCGCCGTCAATACCGCTGTATTACTATACCCTGTTGCAATGGCGACAGCCGGGGGAATGCCTTCCAGGCGAACCGGGCTTTCCGGCCCATCAATCTCTCCAAGCCCCAACTCGCCTTCCTGGTTGCTTCCCCAGACCCACACCGAGCCGTCCGCAGTCAAGACGCAGGAGTGGTGTCCTCCAGCGCTTATAGCAATAACATTTGCAATGGCTTCCACTTGCGTGGGATTGGCGGCGTTATCGTCGTGGCCCAGCCCCAATTGGCCGTTGTTATTATATCCCCATGCCCAAAACCTGGCCGAACCGATCCAGGGCCAGGGAATGGTAAGCGCCTGCCGAAACAGCCGTAATATCTGATAAGCCGCCTATTTGCACAGGCTGGTCAAGCGTCACCTGAGCGTCCGGGCCTGCTTGATGATAATTGTTCAATCCCCAACCCCATGCGTAACCGTCCCTGGTGACGGCCAGGGTGTGGAGCAATCCACCGTCCACGGCGGCGACAGCGCCGAAATCGGGAAGCCGTTCCGGCTCATGGCGATCATCAAGGTCGCCCAGGCCAAGCTGGCCATGACTATTATCGCCCCAGGCCCACAGCCTGCCGTCCCGGGTCACTGCCAATGAGAATACATATCCGGCTGACATATCCGCTACGTTGGAAATCACGGGGACCTGCACGGGCAGGGTTCGAGAAATTGCATCGCCCATCCCCAACTGGCCGTCGCTGTTATTGCCCCAGGAGTATAAAGAGCCGTCCCTGGTCAAGGCCAGGGAATGATCCCAGCCTGCGCGGAGAAACGCAATATTTGAAATTGACGAGGCCGCCTGCACGGGCTGGGTCCGGGTTAGCACGTCGCCAAGGCCCAACTGGCCGAATTCGTTCCATCCCCAGGACCACAAGGCGCCTTCCGCATCCAGCGCCAGAACGTGAGGCCCTTGCGTGTCCAACATGGGCTCGCTGCGGCCGCAGCCGGAGAGACCGGGCGCCGTCTTGAACGGATCGTCAGGGCAGCCGTCGCAGATGTCGCCTGTTCCGTCCTCGTCCGTATCGTCAAACAGGAAAAAATCCTCCCCGGAATAGAGGGCGTGGACCGGTGCAAGCACGGATGCAGGAGTCAGGCTTTCCAAGCCCAACTGGCCGCTGGCGTTCGATCCCCAGGACCAGACCGAACCGTCGGCGGCAAGGGCCAGGGAGTGCTTCTCCCCTCCTGCCAAAGAGACGACATAGGCTTTAGAAGACACTTGGACGGGCAGGTTTTGATCGCCGGTTGCGCCGATCCCAAGACGGCCTTCGTCATTCCCTCCCCAGGCCCACAAGGCTCCGCCCTGGGTGACCGCCATAGCATGATACCACCCGGCCCCAATGGCCGTTACGTAGGACAAGGTCGCGACGCGCCCCGGCGCCTGGGGGCTTTGAAAATTCCCCAAGCCGAGTTGGCCGGACCCGTTGGCGCCCCAGGCCCATAAAGAGCCGTCTTCAGCCAGGGCCAGGCCGAATTGCTTGCCCGCTGCAATGGCTGTGATATTGGAAAGAACGCCAATGGCGGTCGGGGTTGCAATGCTATCCCCGGAGACTCCGGTTCCCAACTGGGCGTTTCCATTGCTCCCCCAGGCCCAGACCGTGCCGTCATTTTTCAAAGCCAGGGAAAATAACTCCCCCGCTGCGACCGCCGAAACATCATCAAGATCGGAAATCCGAACCGGCGCGTCGGCATCGTCGCCGACAAACCCCAACTGGCCGCTGTTATTGCGGCCCCAGGCCCAGACCTCTCCGGTCTGCGTCGCCGCCAGGGCATGGTAATCGCCCCCTGCCATAGCCGCGACATTGGAAAGAACCAGGGTCTGTGAAGGCGTCAGGCAATCTTCATTGCCCCCCAGGCCCAGTTGCCCGAAATTATTCCCGCCCCAGGCCCAGACAGCCCCGTCCGAGGCCAAAGCCAGGGAAAAATATTTGCCCGCAGCCAGGGAAACGATGCCGGAAACCACCATCGCCTGCTCCGGCCCGCTTCGGTCCAGATTGTCGCCCAGGCCAAGCTGGCCGGCGCCATTGGCGCCCCAGGCCCATACCGTCCCGTCCTCTTTTAAAGCCAGGGAGTGCTCCAACCCGGCTGCAAGCATGGATCCGGTGAAGTTGCAGCCGGAATCCGCTGCGAACACGGGGTATGGAGCGGCAAGAAAAAAGACCGGAAAAAGGACAACCAGTAACAGGATGATAAAGGTAAATCGGATGGGAGCGGCGACAATCCTGGCGGCAAAGAATGTTTTAGAGTGTTGAAAATGGCAAAAAACCACAGAGTCTTGGTAAAAACTGCGGCAAGGCCAATTTTTTTCCAAGAGAAATTTCAGGCTGCAAAATTTGAATAGTATTAATTGTGAAATATTTCAATCATTATTTTACCATCGATTTGCCTGTAACGAACAAAATAAGCATAGTCGATGGATAATACGAGGGAGCTCACAGGAAAACCTTCAAAAGAGAAAAAGAACGCTATGGCCTCTGATGAGATACGGCCCTGCAGCGGCCACCCAAAACATAGCGCCGAATTTCAGTTTCGTTGGTTAATGACGCTATGCAGGCGCACAGCTTGCGGTGCTCAGGGGGCGCATTGGGAACTCACAAAGCCCGTTTAAAGACCTCTCACTTTTTAGACAGGCGTGGAATTCTCATCATTTGCGCCCTTTTTTGACAGGATAAAGATTTAAACTCCTTGTGCCGATATCCCCTTCGATGCTATAAGCCACTCACATCAAGTTTTTTAATGACGTCCGAAGAAACGGAACTGTAGGACCATGAGTCGTGATTTGACAATATTGGTTGCGGACGACGATAGAACGACGACCGCAATCCTAAAAAATACATTAGAAAAGCAATCTCTCACTCCGGTAGTGGCCAACGACGGCATCCAGGCCCTTAAAATCCTGGAAGAGACCCCGGTGGATCTGGTGATCGCCGACTACCAAATGCCCGGATTGGATGGCTTTGAATTGCTGCAGGCCATGAAAGACCGGGGTATGGATATTCCTTTCGTCATGGTGACCGCTCACGGCAGCGTGGACATGACCATGAACGCCATGCGTCTGGGAGCCATTGAGTATCTCGTCAAACCAGTGGATCCATTGGATATCGTTGTGTTGGTGGAGAAGACCCTTAACATCAACAGGATGAAATCCCGCCTGTCCCGGCTGCAAAAGGAAGTGGAGAAGAAATACCACTTCACCAATATTGTCGGCCAAAGCCCCCAGATGCAGATCCTGTTCGAGAGCATCCACAAGGCCTCCAAAAGCACAGCCAACGTCCTCATCACCGGAGAAAGCGGGACCGGCAAGGAGCTTGCCGCCAAAGCCGTCCATTATAACGGCCCCTTGAAGGAAGGTCCTTTTGTGGCGGTCAACTGCTCGGCCTTTTCCTCCGGCACCCTGGAAAGCGAGCTGTTCGGGCATGTTAAAGGCGCTTTCACCGACGCCCACCGGGACCATATGGGCCGCTTTGAGCTGGCGAACAAGGGCACCCTGTTCCTGGACGAAGTGGGCGACATCCCGGCCGACATCCAGGTGAAGCTGCTTAGGGTGCTCCAGGATAAGACCTTTGAACGGGTCGGCGCCCAGGAACCCATCCACTCGGACTTCCGCCTGGTGGCCGCCACAAACCGCGACCTCAAAGACCTGGTCCGCAAGGGAAAATTCCGGGAAGACCTCTTTTACAGGTTGAACGTGATCGGCATGACCACCCCGGCTTTGCGGGAGCACCCGGAAGACATCCCTCTTTTGATCTCCCACTTCCTTAAAAGGTACGGGCAGGTGGGCGGCAGAAGCATTAAGACTCTTTCCATGCACGCCATGAAAATCATGCAGGAATACCGGTGGCCCGGAAACGTCCGGCAGCTTGAAAACGCCATTGAAAGCGCCGCCGCCATGTGCGATGGCAGCATGATCCGCACCGCGGACCTTCCCCTTGAGATCACCGCGCCCCAGAGCGAAGACCCTCTGAGGGTAGATGCTTATCGGGGAACCTTGCCTGAAGTGGTGGAGCGCATTGAAAAACATATGATTTTAAAGGCCTTGGAACAAAATCAATGGGTGAAAGCCCATGCAGCCCGCACCTTGGGCGTGAGCGAACGCGTCGTCTCCTACAAAATGGCCAATTACGGCCTGACCAAAGACAAAGCCAAGCCGACAAAATCGTAGGCCACCTACAATTTTGTCGGCTTCAACCTCACTTTTCAGGAAACATCCCCTTCTTTCACAACAACAATATTCTCATTAAATTTAGCCTATTAAAAAATTAATGGCTATCAATTTTTTCTTGGCGCCGATCTTGCCACTTGTACAAGCCACACTGCTAAGGGACCCAGTGGTTCCGCTGTACGGGAACCGGCTCCAGGCAGGGTTTCACTGATTCTACTGGGTCCAATATTTACGTGAGGTTTGTCCTGATGAAGGCATTTGCTTGTGAAAAAGTTGTATGCCCCGATGGGATCTGGATTATTTCCGAAGGGAGATATCGCGACCTGGACCTTCGGTTGATCCTGGAAGGGGCGGAAGTGGTCACGGTTAAGGAATACAGAATTTCCGACCTGGCCTATTATATGTTGGGGCCCAAACCCATAGAGGTGAAGAAAAGGCTTGTCGGCTGCGAAGTTCATGCAATTGAACCCTTTTCCAACCGGTTCAAGGCGAAGATCAAAAAAGTTCTGCCCCGGTTCATGCACGGCATGTTCAAGGAAACGCCCATGGAGCCGCAGATTCTTATGAGCCCCAGGGAAAACACATGCTCCGCCTTGGACAGCAAGGAATTGGAAAAACACCTGGTACGGATTGAAAGCCAGTTGCGGCCCTACAATTCGGTTATCAAGCAGGTGAACGGACTGGATCTCACGCGGGTGAAGGACATTGTGGGCATTTGCGAGGATTTCGGCAAGAATCGCTCCCAATTGCTTATCAAGGGCTGTCTGGAAGACAAAGTGGCCTACATTGCCGAGGGCATCACCCTGGACGTGGGAGTGACCCTGGACAGGGCTTATGTGGCCAACGGCCTGTTTGAAATGGGCGCCTACGACTTTGACGGCTACGACAATCAAAAGTCCTTCCGGCTGGTGACCTTCATGCACAGGGGCGAAACCAAGGCCTTTGTCCTGGACGACGACAACCGGATGAAATTTGAAGTCCAGGAACTGGACACCATACAGTACATCCAACTTTTGGAAAATTGCCTGCGCATCAACCCGAAAATGAAAGAGGCCATGGATCAATGCATGGAAGGCAAAGCCATGGCCGCGAAAATTCTGTTCAACCATCACATGGAGATTGGGTACTCCACGTCCCGGATTCCCGAGATTTACAGGCAGGCTTTTGAAACCTACGACATTGGGCTCAGCGAAATGGACGCAGTCATGCATTCGTTGAACACCAAGCAGTTTGGCATAGCGTTTTCGTACATTCCCAAGACAGGGGATGAGCAGGACAAGGTATTCACCACCATATCGGTGATGCATGATTTTCAAGCCCTGGACAGCATCAAGGCGGAACTGCCCGAGTTATACTCGGAAATCAGCAAGATGACTTCCGTGTCCGATGCTGGGACTTACTACCTGTTGGACGCCATCCGGGGCGTACAGTAACAAGAGGCCGAGGGAACGGCGAGTTGGGGATCGTTTTAGGAGACTATTATAAGAATGGATAGCGCCTACAAACCCGAAGATTACGTCCGCATTGAGCAACTGCTTCACTATCCTGAAAAGCTGCAGGAGCGGCTTTCGGGCATAGAGGACACTTCGGAGATTTCCATACCCAAGGACCCGATTGAAAAGGTCATCTTCCAGAACCGGGCCAAGTCCTCGATCCGGAAAATCGCCCAGAACCGGGGTCACATCCTTATGGTGGGCCGGCCGGGCACGGGCAAATCCCTTTTGGCCAACATGTTCCAGGAAGTCCTGGACCGTTCCATGGGCGAGTACTTAAGGCCCAAATGCGCCATTGCCGCTTATCCGGGCAAGGACAAAAATCACGTACGCTTTGCCTACGAAAATCCGGAAAAGCTGGAGCAGCGCATTACGAGCGTCCACCACGCCATTGAAGACGCCGGCAACAGCATGGACGAGTTCTCCCTGGCCGAAGAAATCAAGTCCGTCAAAAAAATTCGCAACGGCCTGCTTTTGGCCACCCTGGCCACGGCCATAGGCGGAGTTTTTTATCCTGCGGCTTTTATCGCCACCGGCATCACGGGCATAGGCGCCATCTTCATGATCATGCAGGAGAACAACCACAAGGCCCAGGAAAAGATCCAGCGGGAAAACAGCGACTCCCGCCGCGTGGCGGTCAAGCATCTCCAGGATCAGGTGCCTGAAGTGTTGTACGATCCCAGGAAGGACAAGGATCTCATGGCCCGCATTTCCGAGCCCAACGCCCGGAACATGAAAGGCGGGTTCCGGCACGATCCGTATCAATCCAGCAATCTCCAGACGCCCGCGCACAAAAGGGCCTACCTGGGCGCCCACGCCAAAGCTCCCATCATTTATATTGACGAGCTGAAAACCATGGTCAAAGTGGGCTACATGTCCGACCTCCTGGAGATCATGCAGAATAAGGAATACGTCCTGGAAGGCGGACGCGACACGGGAAGCGGCGCCGCAGACCGCTCCGAGACCTCCCTCCATGCGGACAACATTATCATCGCCTGCTGCAACCACGACACCCTGCAATATCTGCAGGACGAAGGAGACGGCGCGTTTTTGAGCCGCGTGGAGGATAAGGGCGAAATTGTCCAGATGGAAAGCGCGGTGCCCGAAAGCCTGGAAACCACCCTGGAAGTGGCCCAATACATAAAACAGGAAGTGGAAAACCTGGGCAAAGCCTTTATGGGCGCGTGGAAAGACGTCATAGACAGCGAAGGCTACGACGGCGTGCGCAAAAGAAGCGGCGTGATTTTCGGCCGGGCCCTGCCAAGCGATTATACGCTGAAGGAAAGGGATTTCTCCCGCAACGCCATCATGGAGATCGTCAAGGAGCTCCGCTGCTGCGCCTCCGAAGGCAAGCTGACCGCTCTGCTAAGGCCTTTCAACGGCATCATCAAAACCGCCGAGCTGGAAGCCATCCTGGAAAACTCGCCCCTGGTGGAAGCCAGGCACGTGCGTTACGCCATGGACGAGCACCTGAGCCTGGAAGGCGCCATCGCCAAGGAAGTGATGGAGCATAAAAAGGCCCTGAAAAAATACATCAGCGCCATCACCGACTCCATCGGCTACGTGGTGGGCCTCGCCGTCATCTCCTCCCGCTCCAGCGGCAGGATGTTCGGCCATCCCCTGCCCATTCACTGCCAGGTTAACGCAGGCGGTGCGGATGTTGTGACTGCGCCGGGCAAACTGGGCGACATCGCCAAAGCCGCGGCCCAGAACGTGCGCGCATCCATCAAAAAGGTTTTAAAAACCATCGGCGCCCCTTACGTGGGCTACGAAATGCATGTGGAATACATACAGATCCACGGCGGCGTGGAGGGCGACAGCGCTTCCGTAGCCATGGACATTGCTCTTATATCTGATTTTATCAAACAACCGGTGACCCAGAAATACGGAGTCACCGGATCGCTCACCGGCGACATCATTCTCGCCGTGGGCGGGGTCACGGAAAAGGTCCGTTCCATCATGGACATCGATCTCGGGATGGAAGGCGCCTGCGTGCCCTGGCAGAATATGCAGGATATCGAACCCCTTTTGGTGAACGCCCATTGCCGGTACATCCAAAAGGACGACATTCCCGGCGTGCGCATTTACCGCACCGAAGGGGAGAACGATCCCTTTGACGTATATTTCTGCAAAACCAAATACAATGCCTACAAGATCCTCATGGGCCTGGATAAGGCCGAAGTTGAGGATCGTATAACCCAAAGAAGCCGCAAAGACCTCCTTTTCATCCAACGGATGAAAAATCCCTCTCTTGACGACTCGCAAAAAGCCAAAGCCGCATAACTTTGGGGTGCTGGTACGGCTTAGGGGGGCCCCGCAAGGGGCTCCCTCACATCCCCTTTTATCGAAGCACGCAAAGCAATCATCTGGAAAGTGTTGACTTTTTTCCTCATTTTTGCATGATATTATCATCTATGTAATTGTAACAAGGGTGGGGGCCCTTATGCAGCCCGCGTTTTAGGCCAACGGCTGATACGCGGCGCCAACCACTGTTCCTGGCAAAACAATCAGGCTCATGAAGGCGACGCTGAACAAGAACGCTTGCTCAAGCGATGCGCCCTTTGTCAGCGATCCTGCAAAGCCAAGCGTCCGTATTCCGGCCTTGATATACTGGACGGCTCTGGCTTTGACGATCGGCGCGCTGCTGTATTTGTCGTTTAACGTCCTGATGAACGGGACCTGGGATAATTACCGATACCTGAACCTGGGCCGCGCCGTTTATCAACAGGGAGAGCTCGTCCAGTTGGACGTTCCGGGACATCCGCCTGAGTCTTTCGTCCCGCCGGGATACCCGGTCATCATCGGAGCGATTATGAAAGCCGCCGGGCATTCCCGGCCGATCCTGTTCATAAAAGGCTTCAACGCTCTGTGCTACTGGGCGTCCCTCCTTATAGCAGCTTGGATTTTCAGGAGATTTTTTCAACTTGGACGCACACCGACATTTTTGTCGGTCCTCTATCTCAGCGTCAACGTGTCCACAATCGCCTTTGCTTCGGTTATATTCACCCACTCCCCGTACATTCTTTTTTCAACCCTCACGCTCCTGATGCTCTTTTATTATCAGGAATCCCCAAAAGTAGGCTGGATCGCTGCCGCCGGCCTGTGCACCGCCTCGGCCCTGTATGTGCGTTTTCCGGGTTTGCCCCTGGCGGCGGCCGCCTTTTTGTGGATGCTGTTGAATAAACGATTCAAGCACGCGTGCCTGTATGCGGGCCTGACAGCGGCGTTGCTGGGATTTTGGGCTGTCCCTCTGCTGGTTTCCGGAGACTTGGAGTATTTGAAGCAGTTGACCGCCAAGGGCTGCGATTTTCCGGCGCCGCAATTCGACTCTCTCTTAAGCCGGTACAGCCACCACCTTTACGGATATTGTTTTGATCATATTCCCCAAAGGGCGCTGCCCGGATTGTTTTCCCTGCCTCATTCGGAAGCGAACGGCGTCCCGGCGGCCTTGTCATCTTTGCTTTCAGCAGGCGCCGTCCAGGCCATGTTCAAATTCGGCGTTCCGGGCTTGTTCCTTTTTGAAGCCTTGGCCAGGATTCGAGCAAAGGATTGGAGCCTGGCGCTCCTGTTTCCCGTTGTCTATTTACTCATGATATCCTTAGCCGCTTCGTACTGGGGGCGTTACGTCAATTACATCCTGCCCTGGTTCGTCCTGATTTGCGTGCTGGGCTTTATGCGATTCGTCAAAGCCCTGGAGCTTTCGCCCAAAGCGGAAATGGCCGCGGCCCTTGCAGCGATTGTACTGGTCTTTGGGAGCGTTTCCCCCCAATACGTCCAAAGGGTGCAGGAAGCGTCTTTGCACAGAGGACAACTGGCGTCCCTGGCGAAAGAATCGAAACCCTGCCTCGAATACGGATGGACGGACGCAATTCCCTTCAGCGCCCTGCCTGCACATACATATCTTGTCTCCCACACGCAGCACGGCGCCCGATCCTGTCCGGTGATCGGCGCTTTTGTATGGAGCCGCGAAAACCTGCCTGAAAACGCCCTGCTTATGGGATGCCAGACCGCTTTGGGATGCTTTCACGCGGAGCGGCCCGTGGTCCTTCTGCCCTATTGGTGGTGCAAGCTGCCCTATGACGACCCCAGAGCCGTGCTGCCTGAATCCAATGAATGGACTGCAAGGGAGATCCTAAGGCAGGGCGCCGATTTTCTGGTCATGAATCTGAACGACCCGGATGAGCCGTGCAATCAGTACATGGTGCAGGTGGTAAACGCCTTTCCCCAGAGCTTTGTTCCCGTATACATTTTCGGAACTCCTCCGGCGGCGGCCGTGGTGCTGCGCGTGCGAAAGGCGTTGCTGCAAGAAGCCCTTCTACAAAGGGGCGTCGAGAACCTTCCCTGAGCATGACTTTCATTCATCGCCGATGCTTACCGGGCGCCCGGCCGTTATTTGTTTTTCATGCTTTCCTTCCCGGGTATGAAGTGGTATGAGGCCTTGTCTTTCAGGCGTTTAGCCGCGCCCTCTTTCTTAAGATTTTATGCGCTGTGCGCTAAACTTGCGTAAGGTTTTATCCAGGAATGAATTTAAAAGTTTTAAAAGCCAATCTTATCTTGCTGACTGCGGCCCTGGTCTGGGGCTCCACCTTTGTGTTTCAACGTTCGGCCATGCAGGACATGGACCCGGTTTCCTTTTCAGGACTGCGGTTCGCCTTGGGCGCCCTGTGCCTGGCGCCCATCGCATACGCCAGGTCGAAACGCCCTTCCCTGCCCTTGCCCGGGGTTCCCAAATGGCTGCCCCTGGCCGGCATGATAATCGCCGGAACGGTCATGTGCTTTGGAATCAACTTTCAGCAAGTCGGCCTTGTGGAAACCACGGCGGGCAAGGCGGGCTTCATCACCGGCCTTTATGTGATTATGGTTCCCATTTTGGGGTTGGCTTTCAAGCAAAAGCCGGACCTGGGCTTGTGGCTGGCCCTTCCCCTGGCCGTGACGGGCATGTATCTTCTGAGCGTTACGGATGCGTTCTATCTGGCGCCCGGCGACGGCCTGGTGTTGATATGCGCGTTCATGTGGGCGGTTCACGTTCTGGTTGTGGGCTATTTTTCGCCCCGGATGGATTCCTTTGTGCTGGGGTTCGGCCAGGCTTTTGTCTGCGCCATTCTCAGCCTGATATACGCCCTATGCCGCGAGACGATCACCTGGGAGGGCGTGTGGGCTTCGCGCTATGCGTTATTATATGGAGGAATCGGATCCGTAGCCATCGGCTTTACGCTGCAGATCATCGGCCAGAAGGATTCGCCCGCCGCTCATGCTGCTATAATATTGCAGTTGGAGGCTGTAACTGCGGCTGTATCAGGCTGGCTGTTTTTAGGGGAGAGTATGACCACGCGTTCCTTTATCGGCGCGGGCTTAATGCTGGCTGGAATGCTGGTGGCTCAATTATGGGTGTTTGTTCCGAAGAGAAAACCCCAAGGCAATAACGGAACTCCCTGAATTTTTTGTTTACATACCAATCTTTGTTGAGTTAACATGCGTCAAAATCGTAACGAAAACCTAACAAGGTTCGACCCCCAATCCCAAACACCATCGAAGGAGGAATTACCATGTTGAAGAAACTGATGCTGATTGCCCTGGCAGTCTCCTTGTTTGCCTGCCCCGCGCTTGCAAGCGAAAAAACCATTGTATTCGCCACCGACTCCACCTGGCCGCCCATGGAATTTGTAGACGCCAACAAGGACATCGTAGGATACGCCATTGACTACATGAACGCAGCCGCCAAAGAAGCCGGTTTCAAAGCCGAATTCAAGGCTGTGGCCTGGGACGGCATTTTCGCCGGTCTGGACGCCGGCAAATACGACGCTATCTGCTCCTCGGTTTCCATTACGGAAGACCGGAAAGCAAGCATGGATTTCAGCACCCCTTACTTCCGGGTCAAGCAAGCTGTGATCGTGCCTAAAGACTCCACCGTCACCAGCCTGAAAGACCTGGTGGGCCAGAAAGTCGGCTCGCAGATCAGCACCACCGGCACCTTCGCCGTTAAGGCCGAAGAAGGCGTCATCTCCAAGACTTACGACGAAGTGGGTCTGGCTGTGGAAGACCTTTTTAACGGCCGCATCGCCGCCGTGGTCTGCGACGACCCCGTCGCCGCCAACTACGCCCTGCAGAATGATCGCTACAAGGGCGCCCTGAAAATCGCCGTGGTCATCGAAGCCGGCGACGTGGAATACTACGGCATCGCCGTGAAAAAGGGCAACAAGGAAGTCCTGGACCTGGTGAACAAAGGCATCGCCGCCGTCAAGGAAAAGGGCATCGAAAAAGAACTCAAGGCCAAATGGATTGGCCAATAAGGTCTGATTCCAACGCAGGGGCCAAAAGCCCCTGCGTTTTTTTTTTGCTTTTTTTCAATAACAGGAGAAATCACGGAAAGCGTCAGGGCAGGTTATGGCTGATCAAAAAAAGCAGGTTAAAATCGACGTAGGGGATGGGGCGGCGATCCCATCAAAGAGCGACAAGGGATTATTTTCCGCGTGGCTGATTTCATTTTTTCTGGCGATCGCCGTGCTGTTGGGGCTGCTTTTTTATCCCGACCCCGCTATGGCCGAAAAGTACCGGAATATTCTCGTCTTCCTGAAGGACGGCATCTACGTCACCTTCCAGGTGACCTTCTCATCCATTTTGCTCGCCATTATCATTGGCTTTTTTACGGGACTGGGCCGCTTGTCCAAAATCTGGATCGTGAACATCCTGGCCAGCACCTACGTGGAAATCGTCCGCGGCATTCCTTTGCTGGTGCAGCTTTTTTACCTTTATTACGCTCTGGGTAAATTCATTCAGGTGCCGGATAAACTGGCGGCTATCATCGCCATGAGCATTTGCTACGGCGCTTATATGGGGGAGGTTTTCCGCGCCGGCATCGACTCCATCGATAAAGGCCAGACAGAAGCCGCCCGCTCCTTGGGATTTAACGGCGCCCAAACCATGATGTACGTTATCCTGCCCCAGGCCTGGCGCACCATTCTGCCGCCTGTGGGCAACGAATTCATCGCCTTGTTAAAGGATACGTCCCTGGTCTCCATCCTGGGCGTGGCCGACCTTTTAAGGCGGGGCAGGGAGTACGCCTCCACGTCCTTCGACTATTTTGAAACCTACACCATGGTCGCCGTGGTTTATTTAATCATCACCCTGATTTTATCCAAGCTGGTTAGCATCATGGAGGAAAGGCTGGGCCAACATGATCAACGATAAACCCATCATACGAATAGCCAATGCATGCAAGTATTTCGGGACGCTCAAGGCTCTGGACAACGTCTCCCTGGAGATCAGTCAAGGAGAAAAGGTCGTGATCATCGGTCCGTCCGGGTCAGGAAAAAGCACCCTGCTCCGGGCCGTCAACCAGTTGGAAACCATCGACTCCGGCGAACTTGTGGTGGATGGGGATAACATCTGCGACCCGGACGTGAACATCAACGCGGTCCGCATGGAACTGGGCATGGTCTTTCAGAGCTTCAACCTGTTTCCCCACAAAAGCGTGCTGGACAACCTGACCCTGGCGCCCCGGAAGCTCCGCAAAACCCCCAAGGAGGAGGCCGAGGCCTACGCCATGAAATTGCTGGCCAAGGTGGGCATCGAAGACAAAGCCGGGCAATATCCGGCCCAGCTTTCCGGCGGACAGCAGCAGCGCGTGGCCATTGCAAGGGCCCTTGCCATGAATCCCAAAATCATGCTTTTTGACGAGCCCACCAGCGCCCTGGACCCGGAAATGATCGGCGAAGTCCTGGACGTCATGGTGAAGCTGGCCAAGGAAGGCATGACCATGGTGGTGGTGACCCATGAAATGGGTTTCGCCAAGGAAGTGGCGGACCGGGTGGTTTTTATGGACCACGGCCAGATTTTGGAAGTGGGAACGCCCCAGCATTTCTTTGAAAACCCGGAACACCCCAGGCTTCAGAAGTTCATGGATCAAATTCTCTAAAAACAGGATTTTGTCCTGTTTTACACCACTCGTTTAAAAACCAAAAAGGCCGGCCTGATTCGCAATATCAGGCCGGCCTTTAATTTTTTCCGGGCATAAAAATGCGGAAAGGGCGGCCCAAGAGGGGGGAAGGCCGCCCTTTCACATCAACCCTTAACCTATTAACCCAAACCACTAAAAAGAAGGAGTAGTCTGCCAGTTGGCCTGGCGTTGTCCTATTAGAAAGCAAGGTGCATGCCAAAGCGATCGAATCGCGCAAAATAACTATTAACCATTTAAAAATATTATAAAATTAATAAAAGGCCTCAAAGGCGAACGGGATTAGCCCCCTGCCGCCTAACGGATCGGCGTCAAAACTTTGACCCAAACGTCAAAATCCTTAATACTGGACGCGGGACTGAAATCCCATCCCGCGCCTCTTGGATCACCGCCGGCTTTTTTCCCGGTCCCGCCTCTTTTTCCCCGCCTTCCAACCCGAGATAAAAATCGTCAAAACAGACGCGGACATGAACCATTCCGGTGATATTTCAGGAGTATTTGCAAGGAAATTGCATAGACTAAGGGGGACAAGCGTTTATGCGAACAAACATTATGCAAATCCTGCATGTATGAAAATGAAAAAATCACGGAGACGCAAAGGGCGTTCAGGACATAGTGCAATCCTCTTGAAAAAAAAAACGAAGCGCAATTATATTGGAATTGTAAACCCCTGAACATTATGTAAAACAGTTGGCGGGGCATTTTGAAGGAGGCGGGCATGGAAGTTAACAAGAACGGCGCAAAGGAATCACCGGAGCATCTTGATCCGCCGGCCCTGGACCTGAAAAAAATCACTCTGGCCTACTCCCGTTTTGTGCCGCCCCAATTGGTGGAGATTCTGGAAAAGCAGAGCATCCTGGATCTGGAGCCCGGCACGCAAGTGGAGCGGGAAATCACCATTCTTTTCTCCGATGTGCGGGGCTTCACCACCATTTCCGAAGAATTAACGCCGCAAAGGACCTTCGAGCTGATCAACGCCTATTTTCGGCGCATGGAGCCGATCATATTCCGGAATAACGGATTCATTGACAAGTATATCGGCGACGCCATCATGGCCATCTTTCCCAAAAGCGCCAGCGACGCCTTGCACGCCTCCATTGACATGCTGACGGAGTTGAGAGGCTTTAACAAGGATATTGAGGAAAAGGGGTTTAAGCCTCTTCAAATAGGAATCGGTTTGAACACGGGGATCTCCATGATCGGCACGGTGGGCGGCAGGCAAAAAATGGAAGGAACCGTTATCAGCGACGCGGTGAATCTGGCTTCCAGATTGGAAAGCCTGACCAAAGCATACGGCGTTCCCCTCCTTATCAGCGAACACACCTTATACAGCCTGGACGACGCCCAGGACCACTGCATCCGGTTTATCGACCGGGTGCGGGTCAAGGGCAAGTCGCGGCCCCAATGCATTTTCGAGATTTACGACGCCGACATCGAGAAAGTGCGGACGGGAAAAACGGAAACGCTCAAAGTATTTGAGGAGGCCGTGGCCTACTACCACTATCGCGACATTGACAGGGCCGAAGCCTTGTTTCAAAGCTGCCTGCATTTAAACCCAAACGACTTTGCCGCCAAGCTATACTTAAGCCGCTGTGACAACTACAGAAACACCGGGGTGCATGAAAGCACGGGGGAGCTTGATAAAGTAACGTTTTGGAAAGATGAGTACAATATCGGCATTCCCCATATTGACGCCCAGCACATGGAGCTGCTTGAGCAGATAAACCGTTTATCGGAGACCATCGGCAGCGGAGCAGGAGAGGAGGAAATAGCCAACGCCCTGAACTTTGTGGATAAATACGTCAACGTTCACTTTAAGACGGAAGAGCGGCTCATGGAGGAAAAAGGCTACCCGTTCCTCAAGGAGCACCAAAATCAGCATCGCATTTTTTATCAATGCTTTTTAAATCTCAAATCCGAAATGGACGACTCCAGCCAGGACAAGGTGTTTTTGTTGTTCAGGACCCAGATTTTCCTGGTGGACTGGCTGATCAACCACACCACAAAAACCGACAAGCATCTTGGAAAATTTCTCAGGGAGCAAGAGGCTTCCCATGGATAATTCTTTAAAACAACAATTCCAAATGCCTGGACATTTCAATGCGCGTTTTGCTCTGCTCCCTCAAGCGTTTAAAGCGTTTCGGCGTGATTTCCCGGGCCTGACTTTCCAGCATATAAAAAAAAGCCCGGGTCCTATCCTCGGCGAATTCCTTGTCGCACACGAAAAGAAGGTTTTCCGACTCGATGTGGCTGCTGCGCATGGACAGGTTGAATGAGCCCACGGCGGCCAGACGCTGATCGAAAATAAACTCCTTGCTGTGCAAATAGGGCTGGGGCGCTTTTTCATCGTCGTGGCCCAAGGCCTCGTAAATGCGCACGCCCGCCTCTATCAACTCGTCCAGGTAATTCAGGGTGACGTAATAGGCGGTGGAAAAGCCCACCTCCTTGCAGGTGCGGTCCGAATTGGTCAAAATCCTGACGTCCACGCCCCGGCCCGCGGCCTCCAGAATGGCGTCCCGAAGCATGGAGCCGGGCAGCACCAGATATTGAGACACCGCATAAAAGGACGATTGGCAGGCCTGCAGGGCGTTGCACATGGCCAGGAGCACGTTATTCAAGCCCGTCCAGGGGGTGCTTTGCACGAACTGGGCTACGGCCCCGGCCTCCTGGGGCTTGCTATTGTAAATCTCCGTGGGGCGGATATGGGTTTCCGGGTCGGCGATTTCGTCAAAATTTTTCAAAAAACCGGCCTGAATCTGCTCCACCACCGGCCCTTCCACATACAAATCCAAATCCTGCCAATGCTCGAAATAAGCGCTTTCCAGGTTTCGGCCGCCGACAATGGCTTTCTCGCCGTCCACGACCATAATCTTCTCGTGAATGGCGTAATCCAGTAAAGGCAGGGCGGGCAAGCCCCCGGGACCGGAATAGATGGACAGACGATCCTCTTGGGGGGCGTCCGGCTTGGTCTTTTTTTCATCCATCATGCGGGAGAGCCAATGGTCCACCACATGCGCCTTGGACGCCGGATTGGCCGGAACTCCCACGGAGCGCCCGGAAAAAAGCGCCAGGTTAAGCCCGCCGGACTTTTTCCTGGGCAAAAGCCGGTCCCAAAAGGATTCGGATTCTTTTTTCTCCTCCGGCTCCGCCACGCCCGTGCGGGTCCACTCATAAAACCATTGGTTGGCTTTCAGGCGGATGAGCGACAACGGAGACAAGGGAAACTGACTGTCCACGTTCAGGATGACATTCACCTCCAGGCCCTGGTCCACCTTTTTCAACAAGGCGTCCATTAATACGCCCCCCACGCCCCCACCTTCAAGGGTGTAGGTTTGAATGTTTATCTGTCGCTCGGCTTCTTCAATGATTTTCAGGCGTTTTTCCAAGGCCGCCTGGCCGGCATCCAAAACTTCCACCCGATTGTTTTCCGTATAGGGTTTATCCCCATATACCTCTTGGATTTCCACAAACTCAGGCGTTCCGATTTGGGGGGAGGCTCCCGGGTTCCAGTCAAGCTGGAACCGGGACATGCCGACGCCGGTCCCGTCCTTGGAATCCGAGGCCATGATCGGCATGCGATACATCCCGGAGTCCATGAACCGGGGGGCCTCCAGGCAGCCTGTGTAAATTCCCTCAGCCGAGGGCGTCAAAAGGTTGTTCGGGTCCGGCCTCAAGGGAAACACGTCGTTCAGCATGGTATGGCGCAGGTCCAGCCCCACCTCGGTGATAAAGCAGTTTTCGTTTTGCGAAAATACGGTGCACCGCACCTCGACGGCTTCCTGGCCGGAGTTGGTAATCTGCTCAGGAGTTATGGAGATATCTTTAATAGTGATCATGGCAATCCGAATTGCGGGTTCAAGGCAAACCACAGGGGAATCGGGAGAATATCGATTTTTTCCTTATTAGCAATTTTTTCCGGGAATGGCAAAGGCCATGCGGCAAAGATGCATTTATTCGCCGCCCTGGCCCAGACAAGCGGAGCACCGGGCGTCGGCGCAAAAGGCGCATACCGCGCAATCCGGGCAGGAGTGCTTGCGGTTGTTGGGGTTGTATTCCGGGTAAAAAACCAAGCCGGCCTGGGTGCGCAAAAAGCGCATGCCGTCCCGCCGCACGTATTCCTTTTCCTTACAGGAGCATCCCTTATTACTTGCTGATTGACCGGCCATAACGCCCTCCCTTGCTGGGTTGCGGGTTATCTTTAAGATAAGCCCCAGGCCGGATTGTTCAAGGAGAAAAATTTAATCCATAGCCGCCTGATGCAGCGGGAGCTTCTATTCCTTGGGTTGCTTGGGCGTAACGGGAGAATAGCTTTTACCGGGAATAAGCAAATAGAAGTAACAATCTGCTAGTACGAATGATTTTCACCAAATTTATTACAACAAAAAAGCCGCGCCAATGCCTTCGAAAGGGGAGAAATCGGCGCGGCTTTCTATTAATCTGCTACTGTTCTTCTTTTTCCTGTTCTATGAGGCTGTCCTCGCTGGTCGCCAGGGTGCCGCAGCGCCAGTCCGAGAGTTTGAAAGCCCAGGGAGCCAGTTTCTTATTCAGGTCTTCCACTTCCTTGGCCTTGGCGTCGTCCTCGTCCTTGCCGTCGGCGGTGACGGGCGCCATGTGGCTGATTTCAATGCGCACTTCGCAGCCTTCTCCCACGGGCGCCTTGTAAACGCGATACTTTGTTCCGTCAAACAGCCAAAAATCCAGGAACGGGCCTTGATGCGCTTCGTTGTCGCCTACGGGCCGCACGTCCTCCAGAGTCAGGGAGGATAAGGCGTCGGCCAGCTTGTCGGCATCGGCTTTTTTCACAGGCGCCTGGCTGGACAGGGAAAAGTCCTGGCCGGGATTTTTCCGGGACAACTCATAAATCACCTTTTGCCTGCCCTCGTTGACTTCCATGCACGTCACCGAAGCCACCTGATCGGAAGGAACCTTGAGGATGGCCTTTTTCAGCCAGTCGGAGGGCTTCTGGTCCACGGCCTCAAAGTATCGGTCCACCAGATACACGTCTTTCATGTCTCCCATGCGCACGAACTGGCCTGCGGGCATGGGGTATCCTTCGGGCGTCTCCTTGGTCCGGTCTTTGCCGACCAGGATCTTGGCGACCTCGTTGTCGTTTTTGTCCGTCAGGGTGAACAACGCGCCCTTTTCCTCTGCGGGAGAGCCCAAGGTGCTGGGCAGCTTAAGGGACAGCCTGGCCAGGACGTCGGCGTCGTACCGAAAGGCGCGGCCCACGGTCAGAGCAGTCAGTTTTCTGCCGAACCGGGCCACCTTGTCGAAGTCAGCCGGATAGTTGCCCCGTTCCGCCAGGCCCCAGCCGTCCTCGTTTTTCACCAAAGTAAAGGTCTGCTCCGGGGTTTCCACTTTAATGGAAGTCACGGCGTTGATATCCAAATCCTGGAACAGGGGTTGGCCCATGGCCGTCTCTTCCCCTCCGGGCGCATTGAAATACATGGTGACAGCGGTTATGACGGCCAATCCCGCCAGGGTTGCAATGAGCTTGATAATGGTCTTCTTATTCATGCTTTTTTCATCCTTTTATGCCTGTATATGGCAAAACCGATTCCCAATAATGCAACCAGAATGGGCATGAGCAGCACGTTGATGAACTTGAGGAGCCAACCCAGGGAAACGATGTCCGAGCGCAGGTTCTTGCGGACCTCCTTCAACTCCTGCTCCACTTCCCGCTTTTCTTCCTTGAACTTGTCGATTTCGTCGCGCTGTTCAGGGCTCATGATGAAACGCTGATCCGCATCCTTTTGATTTTCCAGGTCAGTCAGCTTTTTCTGGGTGGCGTCGACGCGGTCCATGAGCTCTTTTTCCTTGGCCAGCCACTTGCTTTGAGCCTGGCTCTTCAGGTCCAGCACCTTGGTGAAGGGCCTTTCCGTCTTGCCCCTGGACCGGATGCTGATCAGGGCGTTGCTGCCGGTCAGCATTTCCGCAGCGTTTATGAACATGTTCATGTTGTCATTGCGGGGCATGGACATGGCGAAGCCGAAAGGCGTACGCATGGCCACCATGCAGATGTCGTCGTACAAAAAGTCAACGTCTGCAATGATCAAAACCGTGGACTCCTTGTTCAAAGGATTGTTTTTCGCAGCAATGTCCTGCTCCCCGATCAGTTTTTTAGCCGCTTCAGGCGGACCGTCCGGGAAGGCCGTGGGAAAAACGCCGTGAATTCTTGCGGCCAGGGCCAGGGACTTGTCTCCGGATTCAAAATCCTGCTTGATGGTCCGGGCGCCCAGGGTGGCGTCAAAGGAATTGATCAGGCCGGAGTCCGGCGAGGTGGAAACCAGGGGCGTAAACTCCATGTTGAACCCGTCCAGGGTGCGGACCACGCCGGCCATGGGAAAGAGCATTTCCTCCAGATTGGAGGTGGCCGGATCTTTCCGGTCAAGATATTCCTCACGCACCGTGATCCAGGAGGGGTCCGCCTCCACCACGTTAAAGCGGTTGCGCACCTGGGTGGCCTGGCCGATATCTACAGCCACCTTCTGGGGATCCATGGCTATTCCCCAGGCCTTGAACAAAGGATCCAGGCTGGAAAAATTGATCCCCCTGCCCCGGGAGGCCGTCTGGTCCACGGTGCAAATGGGATCGACCATGATGATGGCGTTATGACCCGAGGAGATGTACTGGTCGATGGCGTATTGGGTTTCGGGCCTGAGCATTTTGGGATGCTGAACGATCAAAAGATCGATGTCATCGTCAATGTTGGAGGCCAGAGGCGTTACTTCCACCACGTTGTAATTTTTCTTAAGCTCCTGGACAAAATACCAGGCCTTGTCCTGAGCCCCCGGCATCTGGGGCATGCCCGGAACCTGGGTCTGGCCCATGACCGGCAGGGTGGAAAGGATGCCGATGGTTTTCTTTTTTTCGTTGGTAAGCTGTGCAATGGTCCGGGTCAGGTCGTATTCCAAAACCTGATCGCGGGAGTAATCCAGAAAAGGAATGATTTCCTCCCTGTCGCGGCAATAGGCGACAAGGCCGAAATACACCTTCTCGCCGGTCTGAAGCTGCTTGGCTTCCATGCCGTAAATGTCGGCCCATTCCTCTTCCACCGAATCCGGCAGGGGGTCGCACATCTCAAACGCGACCATGCCCTTGGATTTCAGTTCGTATTCCTGCAGCAGTTCCTGAACCCGTTTGGCGTAAGCCTTCAAGTAGACGGGCAGCTTGGTCTGGCTGGACGAATAAAAAAGCTGCACGGTCACGCGATGCTTTAGGGCTGAAATCACCTCAATGGTTCCGTCCGACAAGGAGTAGGCGTTTTCCTCGGTGGCGTCCCAACGCCAGCTTGCCGAGGCGAACAGGACGTTCACCAGGATGACGATGACGGCCAGGATGATAAGGCCGGCGCCCGAAAACAGATTTTTGCCTAAATTCCGTTCTTTTGCCTGAGTCATGAGTTCTCCCCTCCTCCCTTATGAAGACCTGCGGGCCTGAAGGATGACCCCGTTGGCAAAAAGCATGAAAAACATCAGCGAGCCGTAATACAGCAAATCCCTGAAGTCGATGACCCCTTTTTGCATGGACTGATAATGGGTCATGACCGAAAAGCCCGCGACAATATCCACAATCCACTTGGGAACCCAGTCCGCCAGGGGATCGGTCACCGGCGGATAGCCCGCCAGAACCAGAAACAGGCAGATCATGGCTGCGGCCACAAAGCTGATCACCTGATTCCGGGTGATGGCCGAGGTCATGCTGCCTACGGAGAGGTAGGCCCCGCCCAAAAGGATGCTGCCCACGTAGCCGCAAAAAATGGCGCCCAGGTCAGGGTCTCCCAAATAGGCTGTAGTGAGCACCAGGGGAAAGGTCAAAATCATGGAAACGGCGATGAAAAACCAGGCCGCCAAAAACTTGCCCATGATGGCCTCGCCCAGAGTGACAGGCAGGGTGAGGATCAATTCCATGGTGCCCTGGCGCCGCTCCTCGGCCCATAATCGCATGGCCACCGCAGGCACAAGCACTAAAAACAGCCATGGATGCCACCGGAAAAAAGCGTCCCGCAGGTCCGCCTGCTCCATTTCGTAAAATCCGCTGATGAAAAAAGTAAAAAAACCGTTCAGGAGCAGAAAGATCACAATCAGGACATAAGCCAGGGGGGATCCGAAATAGCCTCGCAGCTCCCTGGCCATGATTGTTCTGGTATTTGCAAATAGACGATTGTTCATGCTTTCACCCTAACTATCCAAGTCTAAAGGGCCTGTCGGCCCCGGACACGTTTGATTTAGCTCTCCTGCTTTATGGTGATGGCCCGGAATACCTCGTCCAGACGCCCGGTCTCCTCGGTCAGGGACTCCAGGGCCAGGCCCTGTTCAGCTGCGTAGCCCGCTATCCTGGCCGCCAGCCCGTCGCCTTTTTTAACCGGATAGATCCGAACCAGCATCTTGAGGCCGTCCTGCTCCATGACCTCGGTCTTCACCACGCCATCCACGGCTTCCAGGCCGGGGATGGGGTCCGCGCCTTCCGGAACCGTAAAACGCGCCACCAGGGAACCGTCCTTTTCCGAACGCGCCCTCAAGCCCTTGGGCGTGTCGTCGGCCTGAATCACTCCGTTGGCGATGATAATGGCCCGGGTGCAGACGGCGTCCACTTCCTCCAGGATGTGCGTGGACAGGATGATGGCCTTGTCCCGGCCCATTTCCCGAATCATGGAGCGCACCTCATGCTTCTGATTGGGGTCCAGGCCGTCCGTGGGTTCGTC
The DNA here is from genome assembly GCF_000429905.1 of Desulfatibacillum aliphaticivorans DSM 15576. NCBI lineage: Bacteria > Pseudomonadati > Thermodesulfobacteriota > Desulfobacteria > Desulfobacterales > Desulfatibacillaceae > Desulfatibacillum > Desulfatibacillum aliphaticivorans. The sequence continues at coordinate 42,147 of NZ_AUCT01000037.1, forward strand.
CAGAATGAGGTATTCGGGATCGTGCAAAATGCTCTGGGCGAAGCAAACCCTTTGGTTGAACCCCTTGCTCAGGGTTCCCACCATTTGATGCCTCACGCCTTCCAAAAAGCACTTGCCGATGGTTCGCTCCACCGCGTCGTCCGCTTCCCTGCCTGACAAGCCGCGTATTCGGGCTATGAACTGCAAGAAGCCGGTGACCGTCATGTCTTCATAGACCGGCGCGTTTTCCGGCAGGTAGCCCATTTTCCTGCGCGCGTTCAGCGAATCCGCAACAATGTCGCAACCGCCGATGGCCGCCGCGCCCGCACTGGGAGGCAGGTAGCCCGTAAGCATTCGCATGGTGGTGGACTTTCCTGCAGCGTTGGGGCCTAGAAACCCTAGGATCTCCCCCTTTTCCACAGTAAAGCTCACCTCATCCACAGCCTTGTGATCTCCAAAGAACTTGGTGAGTTGCTTGGCTTCAATCATTGATTTTTACCCCGTGGAACTTCCAAAAAGAAACTGCCAAAAAGAAACTGCGTGATAAGGCCTTATAAGGTGTATGAAACGGACTCATCACAAAACAAAAAAAAAACCATTTGTCAAGTGCCGTAAAACTGTTTGCATTTAGATTCCTTCCAGTTATATGCTTCTTTAAGGAATTGTCGTAAAAAGAAGCTAAAGCCTTGACACCCTTAAAATAATGCATAGATTACAGTGCTCTGGCTCAAAACCTCAAGGCTTGCGCCGCGGAGAGGTTTGTGCTATTCCAGCGCAAGAGGTAATAATTATTATGAACAATAAGCAGCCCCCGCCCCTAACCGCCGTTCTGGATTTTTTCGCCTCGGTCAAGCTCTCCATATTTCTGCTTCTGACTGTGGCCGCCGCCTCGGTGATCGGCACGCTGATCCCCCAGGAGGGAATGGCGGAGATACACCACCCCATGTACAGCTCGTTCCTGGACGCTGTTTTCATCAAACTGGGTTTCTTCAATGTATACAAGGCCTGGTGGTTCCAGCTTCTGTTGGGGCTGTTGGCCCTGAACCTTGTCGTGTGCACGCTCAAACGCCTTCCCAAAACGTGGAAGCTGGTGACCGGGGTGACTCCGGGCTTCAGCCGGGGCAAGTTCAAAAGCATAAAGGATAAGCATGAGATAAAGTTAAACATGCCGGTCGAAAAGGCCCGGGAGGTCGTCCTGGACATCGTCTCCAGCCGCTTTAAAACGGTCCAGGAGGCCAAGGACGGGGACGGGTGCACCGTATACGCCGAAAAGGGCCGTTGGACGCGCATGGGCTTTTATGTAATCCACCTCTCCTTTCTGCTTATTCTGACGGGCGCTTTGCTGGGCTCCATGTTTGGGTACTCGGGCTCCTTAAATCTTGTGGAGGGCCAGGAAGCCCAGGCCGTGGAAGCAGGCGTAGACAGGCAGAGGCGCGATCTTCCATTCGCCGTCAAATGCGAAAGTTTTAAAGTGCAGTATTATGAAGGCAGGGACTCGGTCAGCGAATTTACTTCGGACGTCACCATTACCGAGCCGGGCAAGGAGCCCTGGCGGACTTTTATCCGGGTGAACCATCCCCTCAGGCTTCATGGAATCAGCCTGTATCAGGCCAGCTACGGCGTGTCCCACTACTCGGGCTCAGTCAGCGTGAGCTTCAAGAACCTGGAGACCGGGGAGAAGCAGATCGTCCCGGTTCCCATTGCCGCCCAACCCACCGTCCTGCCCTGGGATAAAGGCATGATCATGATCCCCAGCTTTATGGCCCATCTCCATTCCCGGGACGGCCACGACATGGGGCCGGCTGTCCGCCTCCATATTTTTCCACAGGACGGAAAGCCCAACATGATGCTCATGCCCGTTGGCAGGCCGGAATTCGCCCGGGAGGTCATGGGGCTGGAAATGGCCGTTTTGGAGGGCGAGGAAATCGTTCCCGTCTATTATACCGGTTTAAAAGTGACCAAAGACCCCGGAGTGTGGGTGGTCTATTCCGGCTTTATCCTCATCCTGCTGGGCTGCATGGTCACCTTTTTCATGGCTCATCAGCAATTATACATTAAAATTGTCCCGTCGGGGTCCGGCGCATCCGTGGAACTTGGAGGCGCAGCCAATAAAAACGCCCAGGGGTTTGAAGAACGCGTCAGGCGCATTGCCGGCCGCTTGGAGAATAAGGAGTAACAATGGCGCTTCTTGAAATTGTGGAAAGTACTCAAATTGTCTCTTTTATCACCTTTGTATACGGCGCCGCCGCAGTGCTTTATTGGGCCGACTGGGTGTTTGAAAAGCCGGTGCTCAGCAGGTCGGCGACCTGGCTGATGCTCATTGGTTTTCTGGGCAACACGGCGGGCATCGTCCTGCGCTGGATCGAATCCCATCAAATGGGCATAGGCCGGGCGCCGTTCACCAATTTGTACGAATCCCTGGTTTTTTTCGCCTGGACCATCGCCATTTTATATCTGGTCATCGAAAAGCAATATAAGGTTCGGTCCCTGGGGGCCTTTGCCGCGCCGCTGGCTTTTCTGGCCCTGGCGTATGCAGCCTTGCAAAACAAGGCCATTATGCCCCTCATGCCGGCCCTGAAAAGCAACTGGCTCATCGCCCACGTCATCACCTGCTTTTTGGGATACGCGGCCTTTGCCGTGGCCTTTGGGCTGGCGGTGATCTACCTGATTAAATCCAGAGACGCAGGACTTTCCTGGCTGGCAGGGGCCTTGGCTGGAATCGCCGCGACCATCCTGACAGTCATCTTTACGGGCTATCAAACGGATTCCTTTTGGACTTTGGCCGGGGCGGGCTTTTTCATAGGCGCCGGGGTGGCGCTGGGCGCCGGCTTTGCAACTTCCGCCGTCGTCAATCTGGTCAAAAAAAGCGATCCTGAAGGCAAAGGCCGGGTGAACAAAATGCTGCCCGACCTGGGAGTCCTGGACGAGCTTACCTATCAGACCATCCTGTTCGGATTCATGTTCCTCACCGCCGGCATCATCACGGGCTCGGTCTGGGCCAACTCGGCCTGGGGAAGGTACTGGTCCTGGGACCCCAAGGAAACCTGGTCCCTGATCACATGGCTGATTTATGGCGCCATGATCCACTCCCGCCTGGTGCGGGGATGGCGGGGCAGGCGCACGGTCTATCTTTCCCTTTTCGGGTTCGGCGCCGTGCTGTTTACTTATTTTGGGGTTAACACCCTGCTCAAGGGCCTGCACAGCTACGCCACTTAACTATTTGGTTAATATTGTTTTACCATATAAACCCAAACCTACGCATCATCCATAAAATTTGCAGGTTGGGTGACTTTTCGCCGCACTCAAACGGCCAAAAATCTCAAGCGATTGCCTATCCGGACAGCATCCAACGCCACACAATCAACGGCGCAGGTTCACCCAACATTCCAACCGACTGTTGCGGTTTTAGTCCCGTCGGATGAACCTGCGCTCGTCACTTTTGGCGCATGTGAAAATCATTCTAAAAAACGTTACCCCATCCAACGATCTCCCCCTGTGCAGAACCATCCGACCGACCTGCCCTGTTGCCATTGACATCAAATATAGTGCGTTAAAACTTTAAAACAGTCTGTTGCACGGGGGGGCGTTCGGACGTCTTCACTTCAACTTTTGGCGTCCTGGCCAAAGAGGGCTTTTGGCCTCAATTTTTCTTTGCTTGTTCCATATTTCGCAAGCGCCCAATTATCGGGCCTTTTCAAGGCCTGGCAAGGCGTTGGCGTCCTTCTTGAATTGCAATTTACCTTGACAAGTTTGCTTCCTACGAGTACTAAACCTTTCCTTGAAAGTATTGGATGCAAGGGGCGTCCTTCCTGCTTTCCCGCAAGGCATTGATTTTAATAATAAAGCGTTATTGTCAGGCATCCGGCGGATACCCGTTGCCGTCAACGTGCGACCGGATGTTGTGAAATTTTGAACAACCCTTAGCAGGCGACAGTTGGAGTGAACATGAGCGGACCGGAAAAAACCCAACAAGACGGGGCGGCTCACAAAAAGGATGACAGCGCGGGCGTGTTTGCAATGTCCCTTTTCGCAGCTGGCATCAGTGTGTATGTGAGTCTCTTTGTGGGATGGCTTGTGCTTCCCGAGCTGCTATATTCCAGGCAGCATCAGCCCATTGATTTTAACCATGCCATCCATATGGAAATTGTGGATGGCTGCACGTCCTGCCACGTGTTTCGCGAGGACGGCACATTTGCGGGAACCCCCACCCTGGATCAATGCATTGACTGCCACGAGGAGGTTCAGAGCATCGAGCCGGAGCCGGGCGACGAGGATTATGAAGCCCGCATGGCGCAATACCTCGATGAAGTCAAATTTGTGGAGGAATACGTCCAGCAGGATAAGGAAGTGCCTTGGCTGATTTACTCCAAGCAGCCTGACTGCGTCTTCTTCTCCCATGCCGCACATATGACCAGCCACAAATTCAAGGTGTTGGAAGACGGCAAGATCGGCGCCCCCCCCGTGGAATTCGAGCCCGGCGAGGAACCCGAGGACGCCCGCTGCAACATGTGCCACATGGCTTTCATTGACGGCGAGGCCGTGCCCTTCGGCGAAGCCGAGACCCTGCCCTTGTACCGGAGAAACTGGATCACCACGTATCCGATCGACATTTGGGGCAGGAACATCTCCGGCTTCAACGACCATTATTATGACAGCGCGAAAATGGACGACTGCGCCCAGTGCCACTATGATCAACGCAATGATCATCAGGGCAAGGATGCTTGCTTTGTCTGCCATAAATAAGGTGCAAGGCGAAAGCGGCATGGTATGATTGCCGAATTGAAACCAAATTCTTCTGGCAAGAAGTGAGGGATAAAACATATGAAACTCAACAGAAGAAACTTCCTGTTGGTCAGTACCGCGGGGGCGGCTGGCGGCGCTGTAGGATCCATGTTCAGCCCGTTGTCCTGGAAACTCATGGACGACTCCTCCATCTGGACCCAAAACTGGCCCTGGACCCCGGTTCCTGCGGACGGTGAAGTTAACTTTGAAGAGACCACCTGCACATTGTGCCCCGGCGGCTGCCGGGTCAAAGTCCGCAAGGTGGACGAGCGGCCCATTAAACTGGAAGGCGTGGAAGGCGGCCCCGTCAATGACGGCGGCATCTGCATCCTGGGCCTGACCGCACTCCAGCTGCTTTTCGGCCCCGCCAGAGTGCATACCCCTATGAAGAGGGCGGGCAAACGGGGCGAAGGCAAGTGGGTGGAAATCACCTGGGAGGAAGCCATCAGCGAAGTCAGCGGCAAGCTGGCCGAAATCCGGGAAACCGGACGGGCGCAGGACCTGGGCTGCATCGCAGGCGGCGGAAAAGGCGTCATCAACGCCCTCTTTTCCCGGTTCATGGAAGCCTATGGGTCGCCTAACTTCTACTGGCAGGCCACAGCCTGGGACTGTTACGAGGAAAACATCCTCCGCACCCTGGGGCTGAACGGAACCGCCGGATTCGACCTGGAAAACGCGGACAACATCCTTTCCTTCGGTGCAGGCCTTTTGGACGGATGGGGATCTCCGGTGCATGTATTCCAGGCCCACAGCAAGTGGCGCGAAAACCATGACGGCCACGCCACCCTGGTGCAGATCGACGCCCAGCTTTCCAACACGGCGGCCAAGGCGGACAAATGGCTGCCTATCGTTCCCGGAACCGAAGGCGCCGTGGCCATGGCCATGGCCCACGTCATCATCTCCAAGAATCTTTACAACCGGGGATACGTCAATTGGAACACCACGGGCTTCAGGGATTTCTACCGCACGGTGGAAAGCGAATACGCGCCCGCCAAGGTGGTTAAGATCGCCTGCCCGGTGGATAATAAGGAATACCAGAAAAAATGGCTGGAAGAGTTGGAATCCAGGGCCATCGCCTTTGCCAAGGCTGACAAGCCCCTGGCCGTCGCCGGCAAGGGCAACGGCGACCGTCCGGTCTCCCAGGCCGAATTGAACGCCGTCCAGGCCTTGAACGCACTGGTCGGCGCCATCAACCGCAAGGAAGGCGGCATGGTGGTGCTGCCCGACGAACCCAAGTATCCCTGGAAGCCGGTTGTCATGGACGCCGAAGCCAGGAGCTACAAGCCTTCCCTGGTATCCGTCAGGGGACGCTCCAAATACGGCCACTCCAACCTGGTGAGCGTTCTGCCTCAGGCCCTGAACTCTTCCCACGAAGGCCTCAAGGTTCTGTTGCTGGCAGGCTCCAATCCTTTGTACACCCTGGCAGACACGGAAAAGACGGCGGAAGCCCTGCAAAAGGTCGAGTACATCGTCAGCTTTTCTTCTCAGTTCAACGATACCACGGCTTACGCGGACATCATTCTTCCGGATCACATCTTCCTGGAAAGCACGGTGGACGCGCCCACGCCTCCGGGTTTTGCAAAACCCGTGTACGGCCTGGCCGAGCCGGTCATTAAGCCGGTGTACAAAACCAAGGCCATGGGCGACTCCATCATTGAAATCGCCAAGGCCATGGGCGGAACCATCGCCCAGTCCTTCCCGTGGGCCGACAGCGCCGAGGCCATAGAGCAGGCCCTTGGCGGCAAATGGCCTCTTCTGAAAAGGGGCGGCGTCTATGTAAATGAAGATTTTACCCCTGAGACGGAAGGCGTACGGTTCCGTTTCTTCGCCCGCTCCGGCATGGAAAGCAGGATCTCCATCCAGGGCAAGGCCGAACAATACCCCCTGATTGCGACCCCCGTGGACTGCATCAGGCTGGCCACGGGCGCCCTCGCGGATACGCCCTTCATGGTCAAAACCGTCTCGGATAAAAAACTGAAGCACAAAGAGCTTGTGGTGCAGGTTAACGCCATGACCGCCCAGCAGTACGGCTTTAAGGAAGGCTCGGAAGCCGTCCTGGAAACCCCGGTGGCGAAGGCCAAGGTAAGAGTCCATTGCTCCGAAGAAATCGCCCCCGGCTTGGTGGGCGTTCCCCGGGGACTGGGCCATATAGCTCATGATGAATTTGTGGGTGGCAAGGGAACCAATTACAACACCCTCATCAGCCCCGTTCAAGATCCTGCCACTGGCTTTGACGTGGCTTGGGGAATCAGGGCGAAACTGACTTAATCCATAAGGTGAGGTTCTAATGGGAGAAACACAAGGACACGGACACCAGGAAGGACACGGCCACGCCCAAGGCTCCAAATACGGGATGGTCATCGACCTGGACAAGTGCACCGGTTGCGGCGCCTGCATGGTGGCCTGCATGGCGGAGAATAACGTCCCCACCAAACCGGACGAGACAAACAAACTGGACACCATCACCTGGATGCGGGTTTTTAAACTGAGCAACGGCAAGGCCTTTCCCGAGGCCGAAACCTGTTACCTGCCCAGGCCCTGCATGCATTGCGGGGGCAAGCACGACGCGGGACACAGCCCCTGCGTTTCCGTGTGTCCGGCTACTGCAACGGATTACAGCTATAAGACGGGCATCGTCAGCCAGATTTACACCCGCTGCTTCGGATGCCGTTACTGCATGGGCGCCTGCCCGTACAAAGCCCGTTACTTTAACTGGTGGGATCCCAAATTCCCCGCAGACATGAAGGAATACCTGAGCCCGGACGTCTCCGTGCGCATGCGCGGCATTGTGGAAAAATGCAGCTTCTGCTTCCACAGATATCAACGGGCCATGGACAGGGCTTTTTACGAAGGCCGCGAACTGGAAGAACACGAATACCAGACCGCGTGCACCCAGGCCTGTCCGGCCGGCGCCATCACCTTCGGCGACCTGAACAACGAGCGCCACATGGTGCACAAGGTCGTAAACGACAAACACGAAGGCCACGCCGTACTGCAGGGCCGCAAGCCCTTCCGCCTGCTGGAGGAACTGGACACCAATCCCAAGGTTTACTACCTTTCCGCCAGAGATTGGGTGGTGAAGGCCGGCAACGCATCCCTGAGGGAGACCAAACCGGCGACCAAAAAGCCTTCGGGCGGTCATCACTAAGGCCAAAAGGCGGCAATTCAAACAAGCCGCTTAAGCTGGAAACTTGAATGAACAGCTTGAATAAATTGATTGGCAAGGAGCAGCACTAATGGAAGCAGCCTATCAAAAAATAGTTCGACTGGAGTCGCAACTGCACCCCGAGGGGGTTCAAAGAGCCCCGTTGTGGCAGTTTGTCCTGTGGCTGGGCTTTTTCGGAGCCGTCCTCCTGTGGGGCGTATACGCCATGTTCCTGTGTTGGTTCAAGGGCCTCAACCAGACCAACATGAACGACTACTATGGGTTCGCACTCTGGATCTGGGCCGACTTGGGCGTTATCGCCGTGGGCGGCGGCGCCTTTTTCACCGGCCTTCTCCGGTACGTCATCGGTAAAGACCCCCTGAAGTACATTATCAACTACGCCGTGCTCATTGGGTTCATCTGCTACAGTTCCGCCCTTTTGATCCTGGCGATCGACATTGGGCAGCCTCTCCGCGGGTGGTTCATCTTCTGGCATGCGAACGTGCACTCCATGCTGACGGAGGTGGCCTTCTGCCTGAGCTGCTACTTTGGGGTCCTGTGCATTGAATACATTCCCCTGGTTCTGGAAAACCGCAAACTGGATGAAATTCCCTTCTTCCATCACACCGCCCATAACTTCCACGAAGTCATGGCGATCTTTGCGGCCACAGGCGCGTTCCTGTCCTTCTTCCACCAGGGCTCCCTGGGCGGCGTGGCCGGCGTTTTGTTCGGCAGGCCTTTCGCCTACCGCCCCGAGTTTTACATCTGGCCCACCACCTTCTTCCTGTTCACCTGGTCTGCGGCGGCCTGCGGCCCCTGCTTCACCATCCTGGTGACCAAAATCACGGAAGCCATCACCCGCAAAAAGCTGGTGAAGGACAATGTGGTGGAGCTCCTGGCCAAGATTGCAGGATGGATGCTTCTGACCTATTCCATCGCCAAAATCGCCGACACCCTGTACTGGGGATTCGTCATGCTGCCCAAGCACGGCCTGCAGATCACGGATTTCTACACCAACGCCTCCCTGATCTATACCAAGCTGGGAGGGGTTCCCTGGATCCTGCTGATTGAAATCCTGTGCTCCGTGATCCCGGCCCTGATCCTGGTGAGCAAAAAGGGCAGGCAGAGCAAGCCCGCCTTGGTTGTGGCGGTTCTCCTGGGATCCATGTGCGCCCTGATCAACCGCTGGGTCATGGTCCTCCAGGTCATGGCGGCGCCCATCATGACCTTCGACCAGTTCGCCCTGTACTTCCCGAGCTGGCAGGAACTGGCCACCACGATCCTGCCCGTGGCTTACGGCGTGATTCTCATCAGCCTCAGCCACAGGTATTTGCCGGTGTTCCCCCAGGAACGCGAACTCAACCCGGTCTAAGGGCCAAGCTCCCGGTAAGGCGGGAAAAGGAGAAAGCAAATGTTTCCGTTTTCATTTGAATGGCACTGGGACATGTCGCACATCGTCTTCATGGGCGGGCTCTGGTACGCCATCTGCATCATGGCTCTCGGCGTGAACTACGTGCTCGGCAAGTCTTTTATGCAGACCATCAAAGGCGACTCCGGCCACGGCCATGACGATCATGGACACGACGGCCACGGCGAGCATCATTAAGCGCCTAAGCCGCTAATATGCAATTCCCAAAGGGGGAGCTTCTTTAACAGGAGGCTCCCCCTTTTTCGTCCAATGCACATTTGGAACAACCTAACGCCTAAAGCCTTTAACGACGGGAAAAATCTTCGTCTATTCCGTTTTTTCGATCTTCCAGGATTGTTATTCAGGCTGCAAATCTCCCCCCGCAAACCAAGTCTTATTAACACTCACTTAAATAACATTCCAAATTTGTTAACAAAAACCGAAAATTTCTTCCTTGACCTCAAGAATTAAGCCTGCTATGAAATTCTAAATTACCGCCTTGACCGGAACTATTCAGATCAAAAAGGCGTGCCAAGCACATTCGTTGTACTTTCCATTTTCCTTCTTGTTCTTGTTCCGGCCGCATAACGTTTGGGGAAGATTTTTTGGGACCCCAGACCTCGTTTTTGTTGTAAATCAAAAAGAACTGCTTTTTTAAAATTCGTAACCAATTTGAAACCGTCGATAGGCGAAGAGGGTGCTGTCATGGCTGGTCTGAGTCTGGAAATTATCATGGTTATGGCCATGATCTGTTTGGCTGTTTTTCTTTTTATTGTTGAATGGGTGCGCGTGGATGTTGTGGCCATTCTCATGATGGTGACTCTGCCGATATTAGGGCTGGTCACCCCCAAGGAGGCGTTTGTAGGATTTTCATCAAATGCAGTCATTTCCATCATAGCTGTCATCATTATCGGGGCCGGCTTGGACCGGACGGGGCTCATCAACCGGCTGGTCAAGCCCGTGCTGGCTTTGGCGGGGAGCAGCACTAACCGCATCATTATTTTCATCTCGGCAACCGTGGCGTTCATCTCCAGCTTTATGCAAAATATCGGGGCGGCCGCCCTGTTTTTGCCGGCCATTCAGCGAATCAGCAAAGACCGGAGCATCCCCACCAGCAAGCTTTTAATGCCCATCGGCTTTTCCGCCATCCTGGGCGGAACGGTCACCCTGGTGGGATCCAGCCCTTTGATCCTTTTGAATGAATTGCTGGAGCCCTTCGGCCTGAAGCCTTTCGGATTATTTGACGTGACCCCGGTGGGCGTGGCCCTGGTGGCGGCCGGCATCCTCACCTTTGTGGTCGCAGGCCGCTTTATTTTGCCCCAGCCCAAAGAAGACGCCGGGCTGCAGGAAGCCGGGGCCATGGAGCGTAAAGCATCCAACGGAGACGGCCACTTTGAATTGCACATTCCCTCCGATTTCACCCATTACCGGGATCCGATAAGCGTCAGAAACCTGCGTCAGCGCTATCTTTTGAATATTGTTGCGGCCAAGGAGCCGCCGGACCACATTCTTGCGCCGCCTCCGGCGGATCTGGAGTTGCGCGGCAAGATGGATATTGCGGTGTTTGGGTCCGAGGAAAACGCCAAAAGAATGGCCGTGGAATTGGGCATGGAAATGAAACCCGCTTTGGACGTCTTTAAAAACCAACTGGCCGACGATCTTTCCGGCAGCGTGGAAGCCGTCGTAGCGCCCCGCTCCCATGTGGAAGGCAAGACTCTGCGGGAGATCAACCTCCGGGACCGCTACCAGGTAACGCCCATCGCCATGTACAGCCAGGGCGAGGTGTATCGCGCCGACCTGGGCGATATTACCCTGACGGCGGGCGATTCCGTGCTTTTGTTCGGCGACTGGAAAAGGCTCCAACTCCTGGCGGAAGAACGCAACTTCCTGTTTATCACGCCTATCGAAAAAGAACCTATGCGGCCGCAAAAGGCCATTTTCGCCGGATTTTGGCTGGCCGTTGCCCTGGTGATGGTCATCATTTTCCATCTGCAATTATCCATGTGCCTCATGACCGGCGCACTGGGCATGATATTGACCCGGGTCATCACTATTGACGAGGCCTATGAGGCCGTGGACTGGCGAACCATTTTCCTGCTGGCCGGGCTTATCCCGCTTGGCATCGCCACGGAAAAAACGGGCACGGCCGCATGGATCGCCAACGCGGTGCTCAGCGCCATCGGAGACGTAAGTCCTATTGTCCTGCTAACCGTTATTGGAATCCTGTCCACAGTGTTCACCCTGGTCATATCCAACGTGGGCGCCACGGTGCTCCTGGTGCCTTTGGTGGTGAACATGGCTATCGCCGCCAATGCCGATCCCAGGATGGCGGCTCTGGTTGTGGGCCTGGCCACCAGCAACTCATTCATCCTGCCCACGCATCAGGTCAATGCCCTGTACATGGGGCCTGGGCATTACCGCAGCAAGGATTATATGAAAGCGGGATCCGTGGTATCCGTGGTTTTCATTGTTGTGATGATTGCTATGATTTACTTTTTTTACGGCGTTTAATTCAAATTAGGAGACAGCCATGGCAAGTATTATCATTTCTTCGGACTCTTCTTTAACGGCTGCCCGCATTGCGGAAAAGATTGTGGAGAAGAACGGTTTTTCGGTTGTAAACAGGGATATTCTTCCGGAAGCGGCGCAAAAGTATAATGTGGACGAAGCGCAGCTTAAAAAGGCCCTGGACAGACCCGCCGGCATATTCGGCATGCCGGCCAAGCTCAAAAAACAATGCATGACTTACATTCAGGCCGTCGCTTTAGAAAAACTCCTGCCGGACAACATCGTCTGCTATGGTCTTGGCGCCCATCTTTACGCCAAGGGAGTCTCCCACTTTTTCAAGGTGCGCGTTCTCACACGGCCCGAGCAATTGATCAAGGAGCTGCACCCGGCAGGAACCGCGCCGGAAAACAAGGCTGAAAAAATTATCGCCAAGCATGAAAAGGCGAGAAACCGCTGGTCCAGGGACGTCTTCAAGCAGGACGAATCCAATGCCGGCCTGTACGACCTGGTCATCAGCCTGAACCAGATCGAAGAGGACGAAGCCGTAAAAATGATTCTGGAAACGGCCTCCTTAAGGCAATTCGAGCCCATGACTTATTCCATCAACTGCGTCAAGGAATTCCTCATGGCCGCCCAGGTCAAGGCCAAATTGGTGGAGCGCTTCCCCGACTGCCGCGTGAGGGTGGACGGAGAAAACACGGTCATCCACATCCAGGCCTTAAAAAGGAACGCAAAAAAATACTCGGCCGTGGCCAAGGAAGCGGCCCGCACCGTCCCGGGCGTCAAGCATGTGGAAGTGCACATCCTCACGGATTTCATCGGGCAAGCTGTAGAAAGCAACCGTTAGATTATATTATACGAATAGGAGTATGCCATGTCTAATTTGGATGTTTTATTGCTGGACGACGAGCCCATAGTGGGTAAAAGGCTCAAGCCCGCTTTGGCTAAAGTCGGCTGCGAAGTGGAAGTGTTTCAAAATCCTGTGGAAGCCCTGAAGCGCATTGATGAAAAGGATTTTGACATTGTGGTGACGGACATCAGCATGGCGGAAGTGGACGGCATGCAGGTCCTGGAACACGTGGTGGCCAAGAATAACGCCACCAAGGTCATTATGATCACGGGCTTCGCCATGATGTCCCTGGCCAGGGAAGCCATGGAAAAGGGAGCTTTTGACTTTATCGCCAAACCCTTCAAGCCCGACGACCTGAGAGCCATCATCGCCAGGGCTGCAGAAGCCCTTGGCAAGCCCATTGCATTTGAAGCCGGCGAAAGCGCCTAACGCCATGATTGAGGCCGCCCAGGAAAAAACAGAAGGAACCGCAGGCCAGGGAGCCATCAACACGCGGCACGAGCGGGCCCGGGACTTTGAAGAAGCCCGAAAGGCCCTGCTCGCCCGGCCTGGTTTCTCCGTACGCGCCCAGATATACCTTGGCTTCGCCTTGGTGTTCCTTTTCACCCTCATCACGGTGATAGGCCTCTTGATGTCCATTTACGAGGTGGACCATAAAGTGCGCTTTCTGGAGACAGTCAATCAATATTTGATCGAAATCGAGCAGGCCAGGCGCTTTGAAAAAAACTATTTCCTGTACGGAACCAATCTCAAGGACGGCCTGGACAATGTCTCCTCCGCCAACCGCATCCTGGATTCAAACAAGGATCAAATTCTCTCCATTACCGGCCAGAACGTCTACGACCAGATGCTTTCCAACCTCAAGGAGTATGAGGTCCTAATCAACAGGCTGCTGGCTTTGGGAGACACTTGGGACGGGTCCGAAGCGAACGCCAAGGAAGCTCTGACGGATGAAGTCAGGGAGCAGGGGCAAAACATGATTTCCCTGGCCGCCAAACTGGCGCTCAAGGAAAGGCAGGCCCTGACCAAGACCATCAGCCGGGCCAGGCGCATGCATATTTACTTCCTCCTGGCGCTCCTGGCCATCATGACCGTGAATTCCTTTATCCTGGCCCGCAGGGTGCTTGATCGGATCGAACAGTACAAAACCTTCGCCCAACGCATCGCCTCGGGGGATTACACCCTGATCACGCCCAAACGATCCTACCGGGACGAATTCACGGAACTGGCCCTGGCCGTCAATCAGATGGTCCTGGACGTGGAAGCGCGGGAGGCGCTGCTCATCCAATCCCACAAGCTGCGCGCCGTGGGCACGCTCACCGCAGGGGTGGCCCACGAATTGAACAATCCCATCAACAACATCATGATCACCGGCCATATGTTTTTGGAGGATTACGAATCCACGGACGACGAAGAACGCATAGACATGATGAACGACGTGGTCAACGAAGCCAACCGGGCCAAGGCTATCATCGCCAACCTCCTGGATTTCGCCCGGGAAAGCGGCTCCCAACTGGCCCCCCTGGACATGGCTGAAATGCTCAAGGACACCATCGCCCTGGCTTCCAACCGGCTCAAGCGATCCAAGATCAACATTGATTTTTCTTCCACGGATAAGCTGCCCCGGGTGCACGGGGACAGCCAGCAATTGCGGCAGGTGTTCCTGAACTTGATTTTAAACGCCATTGACGCTTCCCAGTCGGGGGGGAACATCACGGTCACCGTCCTGCCCGCGGACGAGCCCCATTACATCGCCGTCAAGGTCATTGATTACGGAACCGGCATTCCCAAGCATATCCTGAGCTCCATCTTCGATCCTTTCTTCACCACCAAGCCCCAGGGCAAGGGTACGGGCCTGGGCCTTTCCATGTCCCAGGGCATCATCACCAAGCACGGCGGGCAAATCCGCGTGTTCAGCCAGGAGGGGCATGGCACCACCTTCACGGTCACCCTGCCGGTCACCACCTTTCCCGCCAAAATCACCGACGAAACCCACGTCTCGCCTTTGTATTAACAATCGCCTCAAGCCGGCTTGTTGACGGTCGATTCCTATGCTATTGTCCAACTCGCCGCTAAGCATTAGTGAAACTTCACCATGCAAAAATAGAACAGTATATGAAAATCCTAAAACAATTGCTGATTATATCCGTGTTGGGACTCGTTGGATGCTTTGGATCATCGGAACAAAGCATAATTGATATCAGTAGTGATGGATGCCATGCAAAAATAGAGTTGATAGTCGAAGCCAAATACGGCGTTTTCATCCCCTCCCCAGAACCTCCCACAATCAAAAGCAAAACCGTTCGTCTGAACATCCACTCTATCGGCAATAAGGACTTTTCCGTAAATCTTGGCAATGTTTACAAGCATGCGCCGCCGAGATTCAGTATTGACGCCAAGATATCCAATGATTGTAAATATATTGCTGCAAAAACAGCAGGAAGCGTTTTCGCCTATGATGATAAAGGCGGTGAAATACTGAAATACGAAGTTCCGGGAGACGAACTCATTTCATCAATTGCCTGGAGCGACGATAATGAGTTGCTTGTTGTTATCAAAAAAACTCTTTCTAATTGGCATGGTGAACACAGGAAATTTGGATACACCGAGAAAACAAAAAGCCTGAGGCTGCTAAAATTCAATTTGGCAACAAATAAATACAAAACATCACTGAAAGCTGAAACCCAGCCGGTTACTTTTGTTTTTAATGGCGCCCGATTTCATTGCCAGGAAATATCTCCTAATTCCAAATTCTTTACTTACTTTAACGGCAAAACCATTGAAGTTTTCAACATAAACAAGGGAGCCGTTGAACACTCCATCGATGTCGGTTCAGGCCCAAGAAAAGACTCAATGTCTGCTGGTCAGGATTCAATGAAGTACGTTGAAATTTATGGGGAGTTGCATGGCGTCTGGTGGGTGGACGAAAACCACTTGATTTTAGGCTGCGATGTACTAAGGGGCGATCCGGAGTACTTTCTTTGCTCTATGGATGATAAAAGAATTGAAGATGTCACCGCCTTTTGCCTGCCTTCGACAGTGGTAGGAACATGATTTTGTCAATAGGATATAAAAACAAATAGTTATCAATGGAGGCAAAATTAGTGTGGTGCCTACAAATCAGGAGGTCAAATCGATCTTTTTGATAAGGGTCGGAGGCTTTATCTTTAATTTTTTCAGTATTTTATTTTGATCAGGCGTCAATACCGTGCGCTGTAGTACACGCGAATTATTCAAAAAAAATTCGCCCATGTGCAGGCGCTCCAGAATCCTGCGAACCTGGTTCCAGGTCATGCCCGTTTCCAA